>NZ_JAJCNG010000025.1:0-57251 GCF_020561005.1 Mediterraneibacter sp. 210702-DFI.3.120
ATTGGAATCAAATATCTTCTTTCAAAGGAAATCAAGAAAGTCATACGGGGGTATGAGAATGTCCAGATCTTTTCCCAATGATAGTTGAGACAACAGAAGAAAGGAAATATATACAAAAGATGAAAGGGTAAAATACAGGGTGAGAGAAAAGAATTTTAGAAAATTCAAAATAACCTAAAAATTGACTTATAACATTTGCTAAGTTAAAATGAAATAAAAACAGGTAAGTAAATAGTGCTCTAGATTTCAGTGTAGATAGTTGAGAGGAAGGTGTTGGGTATGGCAAAAATAGAAAGATATATAAATGAAGATTTTGAACAGTTACTTTCCAAAATTGAGAACGGAATAATAAATGGCAGTATGTCAGCAACGTTAGAAGATGCCAGTGACTTTCAAAGTGGAACTGCGCGTTGTAGCGTTCGTGTTTTTGAGCGTTACAGCTATGCCGGAGGAAACAGAGTGAGTCTTAATATTACACTTTTTCAAAATGACAAAGATCCAGTTCAACTTTCCGCAATTACAGCGGGAGGAAGCCAAGCTGTATTTTTCAAAATTAATACATGGGGGGAAGAGGCATTTCTCGATAAGTTAATCGAGTTGTTGGATTTCGCTAATTGATAACTTTACATTTGTAGGGGCGATAAGCTGTTTATTTGAGGATACCTTCAATTATGCTGATAAAAACGGTGTAAGACGAGGATATGGTTACGAACTCATGCAGGCTCTGGTGGGCTATACCGGATGGAAATTTGAATATGTGAAATGTGACTGGTCTAACTGTTTTGGTAAGATTGAAAATGGTCATATCGCAAAGCCAATCCAGATTGATAAGGTGCTGTCGATATTATCAGAAATCATAAGACAACAAGATTAGTTTTAGTTATAGACATAGGACCATAGAGAAGTGTTGTGATATTTCACTTACTAAGACTCCTTGTCGTTGGTTGCATCATATAAAAACGCTTTTTACGTTAAAAAGTGCTGTAACTGAAGAAAAAACATGATATCATGCGAGTAACAAATCAAAATTTGGAGGCTATCGGAAATGACTGAAAGAGAAAAAATGCTAAGTGGAGAGTTATACGATCCAACAGATAAAGAATTGGAGCAACTACGCCTGAATGCGCGTAAATTAGCAAGAAAATACAATTTGACAGATGAAGATCAGCCAGAAGAGCAAGCGCAGATATTGCAAGAATTACTGCCAACAACAGAGGAGCTTCCGTATTTGCAGGCACCTGTTTATTTTGATTACGGATGCAATACTTTCTTTGGAAAATTCAGTTCTGCTAATTTTAATTTTACATGTTTAGATGTATGTGAAATACATATAGGCGATAATGTGATGATTGGTCCGAATGTTACATTGGCAACTCCTATGCATCCATTATTACCTGAAGAACGCAATATCCGAAAGAGAGAAGATGGTAGTTTTTATAATCTTGAATATGCGAAACCAATCATTATAAAAGATAATTGTTGGCTGGCATCTAATGTAGTTGTTTGCGGTGGTGTCACCATAGGAGAAGGGTGTGTAATTGGTGCAGGAAGTGTTGTAACAAGAGATATTCCACCTTATAGTCTGGCAGCTGGAAATCCATGCCGGGTTATTCGTAAGATAACTGAGAAAGATCATATGCCAGATGGAATTGAAAAGAATTGAAAACTTCAAGTTTGAAAAATTGAGAAATCGTAAAATTGAAGAAAAAAGAAATGCACAGTTCTTAGCTTATCGGGAGCTGTGCATTTCTGTAAATAAATACTTTTAATTTAGCCGATTACGGCATCCTCTGCTGTAAAATGTTCCAGAGAATTTTCTTTTACCTGAATGCAGATATAAGTAATTCCGGAAATATCGGATGCAAAAAACTGACGCTTTGCAGCAGGTGTGATTTTTAGCCAGTCTCCAGTTGAAAGGCTGATTTCTTCTCCATCAATTATGGCTTTGCCGTTACCTGAAAGAATTCCATAGATTTCTTCATTTTCTTTATGAGAATGAACAAATGGGACATTTGCTCCTGCAGGTAGTTCATTTAAACTGATTTCTGCACCTGTTAAAGACAACTTTTCATGCAGCTCAATTCGGTTTTCTTTTCCAATAGTTGTTTTTGTGTAATTTGCCATAATAATACCTCCATAGTTAATTTGTAGTTTCAGGGTTGCGTGGTATTAGTATAGTGTGAGACATATGCAAAAACAAGTATGCACCTTTTTGTAACTGTACATTCAAAATTGAATGTATTACAATAGACTTGGAGGTGAGAATTATGCGAGCAAAAGAAGAATTACCGGAATGCACAGTTGCAACAGCAGTATCTCTCATCGGAGGAAAATGGAAATTATTATAAATCAATTATAGACTGATTCTTTGTTTGGAATTTAAGCAACATAGAAATTGAGATTTGTAAGAATAAAAAGAAGGAAAACCATCTGATGTTTACCGAACTATTTTCAGCGAAGCCTCATGTTTTTTGCAAAAAGATCACCCATTGGCATCGAAAAAAGTAGTTTCCGTCCATGACCTCGCACCTTATCCGCGGCTAAACTTTGTACAGGGAGAGTATGAATCTGTCTATTTCTCAGAGAAACTATTCAGCTCCATTCCGGTGGATAAGGAAATTCGGGTCAATGACAGAGGGGCTATTGTCAATTTCATGCTTGGACTGAATGCCTATACTATTTCAAGTGGCATTTTCCCGAAATATTTGAACGGAGAAAATATCATCTCCGTTCCGCTTGCAGAAAATGAAACAATGCATATTGGATATGTGCTGAATGAAAATCAGGAATTAAGCGAACCTGGAGTATGTACCGCTGTTCTTTGGGATTTTTGCGGGCTACTATGTAGTACAAATCTTATGTGCAATTTTCGTATATGGGGTTAATTCTTTGCTTCCAAATGCAATGGAAGTGATGAAGTATATCGGAGCAGCCTATATCCTGTGGCTTGCGATTCATATTGCTTTCAGCAAGCCGTCAACAGAAAACGCAGAGCAATCGGCATCGTTTCTGAAAGGTTTCATGTTGCAATTTGTCAATGTGAAGATCTATATGTTTGGAGTTACCGCACTAACGGGTTATGTTGTAAGATATATGTCCTCCTTTCCGGCTTTGCTGTTTTTTGAGCTGGTTATTGCAACGATCGGAACGATCGCAACCTGTACTTGGACTGGCTTGGGCGTACTGATTCAGAAGTTTTATCTGCAGCATTTTCGTGTTATTAACATTATCCTTGCACTAACATTACTGGAGTGTATTTGGGGAATGTTAAGATAATTGTTGCTTTTAGTGAAGCATAATCTGGATTATTTAAAATGATTACAGTAGCAATGGTATTTTTTGCATTTACAACTCTGCTCGGAAACTGTTTTTATTGTGACAATCTTTTAATCTACATTCACAAAAAACAGCCGGAAAAAGCTTTTATGAAAGGCTTCAGACTGGTATCGGCACTTGTAATCTTTCTGGGCGCAGGAATGGAGATGTCTCTTTTGTGGGATCTTTTCGATGTACTGATGGGGTTATGGCGCTCATTAACATTCCGGTTATTCTGATTTTATCAGAGATTGCATTTAAAGCGGTCCAAGATTATGAAGCATAGTTAAAGAAAAGAATTAACCCTGTTTTTAAAAGCGCAGACATCGGGCTTAGTCAAAAAACAGATTTCTGGAGATAGGTTTAACAAAAGCTAAAAGAATAATAAGATAATTACAATTAATACCGCCGATATAGGATATAATAAATCCTTCAAGCGAGTTCTCTTTTACCTGGATACATAAGTGATTTCTGAATCTTCTTAAGCAAAGAAATGTGATGGAAAGGACCTGCAGGACACATTGCAGGCAAACCGGAAAAGGTGCGTTGGTATGGCGGCAGAAAGAAAGACCAAGAGTTCCACATTATGAACTCTTGGTCTTTCTTTTTTCGGGACTTATTCTTTTTTTACAGCCCATTTTGCTTATATTTAAATTAAGTAAATAGTTATTTAAATATATTTTTCTTTAGATAATCAACAGATCTTTCTACTGAGCTATGAGGATCATCCCAATATATTGAATCGTTTATTTCTAAATCGATAATACCTGTATAGTTATGCTTTTCAAGAATTTTGATGTATTCTTTTAGTGGATAATTACCATCCCCTAGAATATAATGTCCGGAAGGATCGCCATCTGCAAAATGGATAAACTGTATAGTATCTTCACCAAGAACCTTGTAATAATCTTCAAGATTCTCATGCGCTACTTCCATAGCGACCAAATCGACACAAGTCTTTAATGCTGGACTATTGACTTCTTCCAACATAGCTTTCATTTGTGGCAAGTTGACCAACAAATTACTCTCGTATGGTTGAAGTTGTTCAAGTAAGATTGTAACTCCACGTTTATGCGCCATTTCACATACTTTACTAATTGTTTCAACTGCACGCTTCCAACTATCTTCTCGAGGAATATCGAGAGGACCACAACCAGAATTCATAAATAACCTAGTTGTTCCTAAAGTAAGTGCATCATCAATAGCCATATCAAAGTAATCAATTGTTCGATCGCGAATAGGTTGTTCAGGAGCACTCAAGCTGTAGGGATATGCTAAAGTTTCTGGCGTATACATTACAAATTTAAGTCCTAAATCTTCAGCTTTTTTTCTGATCTCACGAAGTTTTCGTTCGGCGGCAGATGAAGTGAGATAATCTAATCTGCAATAATGTGGCGATGCTCCCCATAAGTCGAGATTTTTAACTCCACAACGATGCATGGAATTAAGATAATAATCGAGTGTATAATGAAAATATTGTACACCCATAACAGCTACTTGATCCATTGTGATATTTGACATAATAACACCTCCATAATTTTTTTGATATACAAGTAGTTAAAATAAGATACACTATAATAATAGAATATCATAACTTGTATAAATGTCAATGGTTATATTTCATTATTTAGTACATATTAAAATAAAAATTTGTTTAGAGAATATAAAACTAAAAACAAAGGATGTACGTAACGATAATGTATACTTCTTTTTATGTTAGAGTGATAACATTGGGTCTTGTTGTGTTGAACAAATATCTTTTTTGTTTAATATTGTTTTGGAACGACGATGCATGATGAAAGTAAAAATACACAGAATGAAAATAGACGTTCCAAGTGAAAGTAGTAGGTTTCCATTTGTAATACCAATAATTAAATATCCGATTAAACTACATCCAGCGACTGTTAGAGCGTAAATCATCTGTGTTGAAACATGGGTAAGATGGTTTACACCAGCACCCGCACTAGAGAGAATAGTTGTATCAGATATTGGAGAACAATGATCTCCAAAAACACTTCCAGCTAACGTTGCAGCAAGAGAAGAGAGTAGCAATTCAGGACAAATTGATTGAGCAACAGGGATTATAATAGGAATTAAAATACCAAAAGTTCCCCATGAAGTTCCGGTGGCAAAACTTAAGAATGCAGCAAGTATAAATACAAGTGCAGGAAGCAAAGCACCTGGAAGTCCGGTAGTTTCTATAAAAGTTTTTACAAAAACAGGTGTACTAAGTAAATCGCGACATACACCACCGATTGTCCATGCTAGCATAAGTATACAACCGGAAGTAATCATTTGTTGCATGCCTTTTGTAAAGTTATCCATGAATTCTTTAAATGTCATGATTTTTCTCGGTATATACATAAAAAATGCAGTAATAATTCCAGCAAAACTTCCCCAAACAAGGGCTTGAGCTGCAACACAGTTTCCTAGAGCAGCGGTGATAGTGTGAAGTGAAGGATCATTGCTCCAGTAGCCACCATTGTAAAGCATGCCAAGGATTGCAGTTACAATGAGTACAAGAATTGGAACAATCATATCAGCGACACGTCCAGATTTTGGCTGTGCCAATGAATCTTTTTGTTCATCAAGTCCGCCGAGGAAACCTCTTTCAGCTAATACCTCCTGTTTTGCCATAGGACCAAAATCCAAGGAAAAGACACAGAGGAGAAAAACCATAAGAAGGCTAAGAATGGCGTAAAAATTGTATGGAATAGCCGTAATAAAGGCTTTAAATTCAGAGTCAAAAGCACCTGTATTTTTAAGATAACTACCGACAGCAGCTGCCCAACTTGATATAGGTGCGATGATACAGACGGGTGCAGCTGTTGCATCAATAATGTAAGCAAGTTTTGCACGGCTGACATGATGTCTGTCAGTTATAGGTTTCATAACTGTTCCTACTGTCAAGCAATTGAAATAATCGTCTAAAAAAATCAAACAACCAAGCAAACTAGTAAGTAATAGAGAGGAACGTTTTGTACGAATGATTTTTGATGCCCATTTTCCATAAGCTTGAGCTCCTCCAGAAGCATTGATTAGATAAACTAATCCGCCCAACAAAAAACAGAAAATGATAATATTCATATCAGCTTTTTGTATCATAACGTCAAATACAGTAGAAACGGGACCAACAATCGGATTCATACCAGAAGCGATAGAGTAAATAATGGTTCCAGATAAAACACCTGCTATAAGTGAAAATAGAACCTCTTTTGTGATTAATGCAAGAATAATAGCAATCATAGGCGGAAGAATAGACAACCACCCAACATATACGGCATCCATAATAAAAATCTCCTTATCTGTTTGTTTTTAATAGTAAAAAATAGAATTAAAAGAATTGCCACGATTAGGTAAGGAGAAAAATTTCATTACCTAACATGGAGAATTCCGTTTTAGGAATTCGCACAGAATTTTCCGTGAAGTAGTTAACACGTGTTCTCATAAGATAGACCTCCTTATATTATAAAGTAGTAGTGTTTATAGACCCTCTCCAAGGTCTGTAGCTACGCAAATAAGTGGAATAACATAATTTGTATTAAAAAAATAAAATATGTATATGTACTAGATGAGTGAATTATACCGCGAACTGGAATTGTATGCAATAAAAATAAAAAAAATATGATAAGATTGTGTAAAATAACTAAAAACCGTACATTTATAAATTATAGATATTTTTTTATAAGATAATTAAAATAGAATATTGACAATATTCATACAAGTGATATAATTTATACATATTGAATGTATCAAAAAATACAAAGTTGTTTAGGAGGCGAAGGAGATGTTATGGACTGAAAAGATGTTTGGAGTTAAGAAACCAATTATTGCAATGCTCCACATTGATCCACTACCAGGAGATCCATTATACAAGTCGGAAAATGATATGGATAAGGTGGTAGAACATGCACGTGAAGACTTACATGCACTACAAGATGGTGGTGTAGATGGGATTATTTTTAGCAATGAATTTAGTTTGCCCTACCAGCGAAATATGGATATGGTGACTCCTGCGGCAATGGCATATGTAATTGGGAATTTACGATCTGAGATTAAGGTACCATATGGAGTAGACGCAATTAGTGATGGGCGAGCATGTTTAGAACTTGCAGCTGCGGTAAAAGCGCAATTTGTTCGCGGAACATTTTGTGGTGTGTATGTGGGTGATGGTGGACTTTATAATAATGATTTTAGTAGTTTACTAAGAAGAAAAGCCGCACTCCCTTTAGAAGATTTGAAAATGTTATATTTTATTAACCCAGAATCGGATCGGAATTTAGATACTCGTCCATTAGCAGAGATTGCTAAGAGTACAATTACGAAAGCAGCACCAGATGGATTGTGTATTTCAGCAAATGCAGCTGGTCAAGATGTAGATGATACATTAATTGCAAGCGTAAAGGAGGCTAATCCTGAAATAGTTGTGCTGTGTAATACAGGATGTCGTGTGGATACTATTGAAAGAAAATTAACAACGGCAGATGCGGCTGTTGTAGGAACCACATTTAAGTATGGAGGTATCTTTGAAAATCGAGTTGATGTGAACCGTGTAAAGGAATTTATGCAGGTTGTTTACAAGTATCGAGAAACATTGTAACAAGATAAAGGAAAAGAAAATGAGACGAAAACTGCTAGCAATGGATATAGACGGAACTGCTGTACGTGACGACTCTAGTTTAGGGGAAAAAAGCAAAGAAGCAATTAAACTAGCACAGCAAGAGGGACATAAAATTGTATTTGTAAGTGGCAGAAGAGATAGTGATATGGGGTCATTAAAGGATGAACAATGGCTTGTGGATTATCAGATTCTTAACACTGGGGGAAAGATACTACGATGTAAGGATAGAAAAGTGCTTCATAATGATTTGATTCCTCCACATGTGTGTAAAAGGCTAATTACACATTGTCTTGAGCAGAATATACAGCTTCAAATTTATAATGGTATGACGTGGCAAGTTACAAAGATGACAGATGAAACCCTAGAGTATGCAAAGAATGTCGGTGTAATTCCTGAAATAATTAATTCGCTTGAAGAAACAGATTGGAAGTATGGCTTGGAAGGATTTATGGCAACACAGGATATGACCGATGTGGCCGCTTATATTGATGAGTGTATTCCGGAGGTATACTACGTAAGTTCGGAGCCGAACTGCATTGATGTTATGGCTAAGGGTGTGTCAAAATGGAATGGAATACAGTTACTTGCAGATATGCTTGAAATTTGTAAAGAAGATATTATAACTGTTGGAAATTACTATAATGATTTGGACATGTTGCAGCATGCAGCGGTAGGAATAGCTGTAGCAAATGCAGTGGATGATGTGAAAAAAGAAGCAGATTTTGTAACAGAGAAGAACAACAATCAAGATGCCGTAGCAGAGATTATTACAAAAATGTTAAATCATGACTATGATGTAGTTGTAGAAAAATGCAATGAATGAAAGAATTAAAAAAGTAAAAAAGGAGGACAATGAAAATGAGAGTTGCAGAAATAGGAGACAATTGTATTGATGTTTATGAACGTATTGGGAAAAAATATCCAACAGGGAATGTTGTTGATACAGGTGTGAATCTTCAAAAACTTGGAATCCCTGTTTCGATTATCAGTACAACAGGTAATGATGAAAATGGAAAATGGATGTTAGAGACATTAAAAAAAGAAGGGGTAGACATTAGTCATTTAAAAATTGGCGATGGTGCCACAGCAGTAACTTATATGGATATGGATGGAAAAGACCGTGTGCATGGCGATTATGTAGAAGGTGTATTGGAGAATATTGTTTTTGATGAAGAAGATATTGAATTTGCGGCAGAGCATGATCTCGTTCATACAGCACTTTGGGGAAAAGCTGAGAATACCTTACCGAAGATTGCAGCAAAAGGAATTCCAATTGCTTTTGATTATGCAGATAGACTGGATCATCCGTTAGTAGAAGAAACCTTACCATATGTTACTTATGGATTTTATTCTTATCATGAAGGAAGGGATGCTAAGATTGAAGAGTTTTTAAAAGATAAAGTGAGTCGTGGAATGAAAATTGCTGTTGTCACATTCGGTGAAGATGGTAGTCTTGCATGGGATGGTGAAAGATTCTATGTAGGTGGTATTGAAAAGGCAGAAGTAGTCAATACAGTTGGAGCTGGAGATAGTTTCATTGCAGGATTTCTTTATGGAATATTGAATGGTAAAAGTATAGATGAATGTTTAAAAAAAGGTGCAGAAGTAGCGGCTTCGGTAGTTCAGGTATTTGAACCATGGGTAGAGTAGAGCATGGGAAAAAGAAATTAGATATTGATAAAATACAGAAAGGAAGAGAAATATGTTTATAGATATGCATGTTCATCCAGCTTTTTATGAACCAATCAATCAAGATTCAGAGTTGGAAGAACTAAGACATAATACATTAGATATTCATAAAAATGGAACGGCGCCATTGGAACATATTTTTAATCAAATGAAATGTGCAGGCTTGGATTATTTATGCTTACTTCCAGAAGATTATCGTACACAGCAAGGTGGAAAAGTGCTGGTAAGCAATGAGGAAATTAGTCAACTTGTTAACATGGCACCAGATAAGTTTATTGGATTTGCGGGGGTTGATCCGTTTGCAGAAGATGCGGCTGAAGAATTGGAGAAAGCATTTGCAGAATTAAAATTAAGTGGTTTGAAATTACATCCAGGTAAAGGGCATTTTTATCCAACGGATGAAAGAATGATGCCACTGTATGATATTTGTGAAAAATATGAAAAACCAATTATTTTCCATAGTGGAATGTCATGGGAACCGGATACATTAACAAAATATTGTCGCCCAGAAATGTTTGAGGAACTGGCAGCAGCAAGACCAAAATTAAAAATTTGTCTTGCACATTTTGGATGGCCATGGTGTAGAGAGACAGCTATGTTGATGTTGAAGTATACTAATGTATATACAGATACTGGCGCATTGTATTTTGATAATGCTAAGGAGTTTTATACACAGATGTTGACAAGAGATGTTCCGATGACATGGATTGATCGGAGTTTGAGACATCAGGTAATGTTTGGAAGCAATAATCCGAGATTTGAGCAAATCAGAATGGCACATGCAATTAAAGAGCTGGGATTTCGTGAAAGTACTTTGGATTTAATTTGTGGGGAAAACGCAATTGAGTTCTTAGGTGGAATTCCTAATAGAAAGGCGTAAAGAAGATGTATGTTGAATCAATTACATTATTAACAAAAGAATATAATGAATATACAGTAATTACTCCGAAAGTTTTGGATATTGTAAAAAGAAGTGGAGTTCAGAATGGAACCGTTACGGTTCTTACAAAGCACACAACAACAGGTGTAACTGTGAACGAAGCATTAGAATGTCTGGAAAGTGATATTGAGAATTTCCTGGGACGATTAATACCAGAAGATTATCCGTATAGCCATGCAAGAATGCTTCGAGATTATGGTAGTACAGCAGGAAATCCAACAGGACACTTGAAAGCAATGCTTACTGGAAATCATTGCCATTTTCCAGTGATAGATGGTGAAATGGTAAGAGGTGGTGCTCAAGAAATATATTTCTGTGAATTTGATGGGCCGGCACATCGTACAATTAACGTGATTATCCAAGAAGAAAAATAAAATATATACCGCTCATATTCTATTGACTGAAGTCAGAGATTTGGGCGGTTTTTTTATGCAAATGAAGATACTGTTCTTCAGTGTTTATACGATTGTGATAATTGACATAAATATGCCTCAATGATATAATTTGAAATAGATAAGTGGTAAAAAAAACAAACAAAAATAGTGGTAAAATAAAACATCATATATAATTCGAAAGCTAATACAAGTGAAATGGAGGCGACAATCATGCCTGATTTGAAAGAAAAAAATAGGATAATCTTGAAGAATTCAAAGATGCATGAATTGTGGGATTTAGGAGCACCGACAATACTGGAACAGGCTCTGCAAACCATTGTAGCTTATGTAGACACTGCAATGGTTGGTCAGATTGGTGCGATTGCAAGTGCTGCTGTCGGTCTGACAACCACTGTAAATTGGTTGTTAAATGGAATTTTGTTTGCTGTTAGCATGGGAATGCTTTCGTTTATTGCCCAATATACTGGACAGGGAGATTTGGAAGCTGCTCATCATACTTCAGCACAGGCAATTTGGATTATTTTTGTTCTTGGCGTGATTGAAACAGTGATTGCTTTAGCAATTAGTCCGGTGTTGCCAATGTGGATGGGCGCTAGTCAGGAAATATGGAGAGATGCAAGTGAGTATTTTTTTATAGTAAACTGTCCGTTGATATTGAGAGGAAGCCTGATTATATTTGGAAATGTATTAAGGGCAAACAAGGATTCGAAAACACCTCTTTATATAAATATTGGTGTGAATTTTTTGAATATTATATTAAATCAGCTTTTAATTAGCTCTCATACTACGATTTCAGTATTTGGAATGTTGCTCAGTATTCCGGGAGCTGGATTGGGAGTAAGAGGTGCCGCTATAGCGACTGCAATTAGTCAAGGGATAGGTGGAGTTACTATTTTTTGGGTTGCAATGCAAAATCCATTGGTGACACTAAAAGGAATGAAGGTGAAACCGGAAGGAAAACTGTTAAAAAATTGTTTTAATGTTTCCTTGCCTTTAATTGGAGAGAGAATTGTTGTGGGATGTGGTGATGTTGTATTTTCAGCATTAGTAGCGGGACTTGGAACACTAAGTGTAGCAGCTCATTCGATTGCACTTACAATTGAACAGGCTTTTTATGTGCCAGGATATGGTATTCAAACTGCAGTCAGTACACTTGCTGGAAATGCTGTGGGAAAAAAAGACGAATTAGAATTAGAATCGGTTGTACGTTCAGGACTTATTGTGGCTGTTTCTATTATGACAGCAATGGCCATAGGTCTTTTTTGCGGAGCAGAAGTGATTATACGTTTCTTTACGAAGGATGAGCAGGTTATTGTGCTTGGAGTGTCATTACTGAGAATTGTAGCGATTAGTGAGCCTATGTATGCAGCGTTAATTATATATGAGGGTATATTTCATGGTATTGGAGATACAAAAATGCCATTTATATTTGCAATATTAACAATGTGGGGGATAAGGATAGGCCTGACATGGATTTATATTGGTATGTTTGGACGTGATTTAAAAATGGTGTGGTTTTTCATGATTATGGATAATATTAGTCGCTGTATATTGCTTTGGGGCTTGTACCGGAGAAGAAAAAGAAGCTTGCTATTATTTGATGAATATTAAAAACACATAATCGTTTGAGTTTGGTATATATTTTGGTTGGAAAACGAAGAAAAAGATGATAGAATTAGCTTACATTTGAAAGTGGTCTGTAAACAATGGTAAGGAGAATAAGAATATGGAATATCGTATACCGCCGGGAACTGAGGCTGTGGAAAAATTGGAAGATTTTATTGTAGTAAATCGATTGGCTCCGAATACAAGAATTCCATCAGAGAGAGATTTGTGTGAAATGTGGGGAGTAAGCAGAACGACACTGAGACAGGCGGTAGATACACTTGTTGGTCGTGGGGTGTTATATAGAGTTAACGGAGCGGGAGTTTATGTATCTGTAGGAAAGAAGAATCGAAACATGGTTGGAGTAGATTCAATGGTAGGAGAACTTCGACAGCAGGGATCTATTTTGGCAAAAAAGATTATTTCTGTAAGAAAAGTTGAAGCAACTAAACAGATTTCTAAGAAACTTCATGTTCTGCTCGGACAAGAGGTTTATGAGTATATTCTTCTTAGAAAAATAGATGATGTTCCATGTTTTTTGGAAACAACATATCTTGATTGTGAACGATATCCAGATTTTGAAAAGTATTATACTGATAAAACTAGCATGGGGCGAATTTTGAAA
The DNA here is from genome assembly GCF_020561005.1 of Mediterraneibacter sp. 210702-DFI.3.120. Classification (NCBI taxonomy): domain Bacteria; kingdom Bacillati; phylum Bacillota; class Clostridia; order Lachnospirales; family Lachnospiraceae; genus Mediterraneibacter; species Mediterraneibacter sp. 210702-DFI.3.120. Next base: position 13,191 of record NZ_JAJCNG010000025.1, read on the forward strand.
AATGTATATCATAGAAAGCAGATTTCGGGCGAGGAGCATATTAGTGTTACATATGCCAGTGAACAAGAAGCAGCGTTGTTGGAGATAATACCGGATTCTCCTTTGTTTTTTACATCTGGAGTTGTGAAAGATGAAGAAGGAGTGATAATTATGTATTATAAACAATTAATTAGAGGAGATAAATTCAAGCTTGTTAGCAGAATAGAGAGTGAATAATGAGAAAAGCAGGGCAGATTTATGGATAATAAATTGAACTATACCGAAGAAAATGAAGAGCGTGAAGACGGAAAATTAAGTTATCGTACACCAATTTATCTTCAATTGAGAGAAATTATTAGAAATCGAATAGAAGAGGGAGAGTACCTTCCAGGAACAGCAATTCCGTCTGAAAATAAATTAGCAGAAACTTATGGTATTAATAGATTGACTGTTCGCAACGCAGTAGATGCATTAGTTAATGAAGGAATTTTGAGACGTGTTCAGGGAAAAGGTGTTTTTGTTGTTGGTGATAAATACGAAGAAAACCTGGATGAACATGGTGGGTTTGTTAATGTAATGTCTTCAGGAACAAAAAGAGTTTCGATAAAGGAGCAGGCAAAAATATATAGACCAGCAGGAAATAAGTATGCAAATTATTTTAATATTGAGCCAGATGATTTAATCTTTTGTGTACGACATCAAATAACTTTGGATAGTGAGCCATTGGCAATTGAAGATATATATGTACCAAAAGATGTTTTGCCGAAGTTAGAAGTAGTGAACTCATCAGTTTTTACAATAAAAGATATTTTTGCATTTTATGGAATAGAAATTTCCAGTATGCAGCAAACAATGGAGATTATAGATGGAACGAGTAAGATAAAAAAATTATTAGATATTCCAAATGGAGTAGCATTAATTATGTTGAGTTGTGATTACTGGGATAATAATGGTAGAGCGATTGCGTATAGCCGCTCTTTTATCAGAAGTGACAGGACTTCATTTACAATTCAGCTTCATGAATAAAATAATAGATTTAAAAAGTACAGCAGAAGAGTTATTAAAAACTCATACAGCTGTACTTTTTGTTTGATGAAAGAATTATCACATAGTCTTTATAAAGTCTAATCTACAAAGATTAGTCTGACAAACAATGCATTAAGTTTACAGTAGCAGGATAAAGAGAATCATAAATATTCTGATATTTTTTATATGCTTCATGGTTTTCTTTATTAGGATGATAGGTTTTTCCAGGTTTAATGAAATCTGTAAGTTTGTTGAAAGATTCAAAGCCTGAATATTTGATTCCCGATGCAGCCATTAGAGCATCGCCAAAACTCGCACCCACAGTAATGGCAGGGGTACTGATTTCTTTACCAGTAACATCTGCAACAATTTGCATCCATAAGTCATTTTTAACACCACCACCTACGGCAAAAATCTGGTCTATAGGAACATCGTGCTCAAGCATGATCTTTAATTGCTGATTTACTGAGTATGCAACAGATTCCAAAGCACTTCGGTACATATGCTGACGCGTGTGAGCAAGCGTTAATCCAAATAGAATTCCCCTTGCAAGAGGATCATTTATTGGAGTTCTTTCACCAGCAAAATAAGGGAGTGTAATAAGGCCATCGCTTCCAACAGGAATTTTATCCAAATCTTGCATCATGGTGATGTAAGCATCAGGACCACCATTTTGCTCTAGCTCGAGTGCATCTGGGAAAATTGTATTTCTATACCATTTAGTAAGAGAGCCTGCAGCATTAGTGCCGGCAGATATATCACAAAGTCCTGGTACAATAAATTCTTCACGCCATAAGCGTTCATCATCAACCAATTCTTTTGTCCCGAGAATCATATAAATGGAAGAACCGAATTGAATCATCATTTTACCAGGGGCAACAACGCCAGTGCTGATTGCTTCTGCGCCGGAGTCATCTGTTCCTACAATGACTGGAGTACCAACTGCAAGACCCGTTTCCTTTGAAGCGGTTTCAGTTACATAACCTGCGATATCATTTGCTTCCTTTACTTCTGCTAGCTGATCAGGGCGGCAAATTGGTAGGCAAGTTTCAGGATTTGGTGTTCCATCATTAAAATAAAGTGGATTAAAACTTGCAAGTCCTAAAAAACGATCGACTACATAATTACCAGTAAGTTTTGCTGCTATAAAACTAGAGCCTGTTAGAAACTTGTGGGTTTTTGCATATATATCTGGCTCTTTATTTTTTATCCAAAGAATCTTAGGCATTACATCACTGGAGCATAATGGACGTCCGTACCACTGTCGGATCTGTTCTTCCCCATACATTTCTGTGAGTTGTTCTATCTCATCGGTTGCACGTGCATCAATACCATATAGGATAGCTTTGCGTAGAGGTCGACACTGATCGTCGACAGGTAGGCAGTCGGCACCAAGTGCACTTGTTCCGATTGCTTTAATGTCAGATGGTGAAACTTTAGATTTTTCAATCAGTGCATTGCTTATAATACATAAATCTCCCCACCAATCTTTGTCGGCATCATGTTCATAGTGACCTGGGGCAGGATTTGTCATTGCATGTTCAGTTGTATGTTCTGCTATAATTTCTCCGTGAGAATTGATTAATACACCTTTACTAGAGTTTGTTCCAGTATCAATCCCCATAAAATAAGACTCTTTCATAAATATTTCCCTTCCTTTCTTAAAGAGAATATAAACTGTTTAGATAAGAGAGATATTTTTTTATTTATTCATGGCTATATACGATTCGTCCGTTGAGAAAAGTTACTTCTACTTTGCGAGAACGAATTTCTTCAATAGCTGTTTCAAATAGATTTCCGTCGAATACGACAATATCAGCTTTTTTTCCTTTTTCCAGTGTGCCGAGCTCTTTCTCTTGATATAGATTATAAGCACCGCCAGCACTCCATGCAGTTAGCAACTCAGGAATAGTCAGCATATTTTGTTTGTTAAATGGCTCTCCACCTTCAGGGAAGTATCCTCCGACTGCATGATAAATAGATTCTGGGATATCATCAATAAGAAGTGGAAGATCAGTTCCGCAACTTAATAACACATTGCTGTCAGCCATTTTACGTCTGTTCCAATAATACTGTCCGCGATCCATACCAATCTTTTCTTCAATCATGGCAAGTTTGTCTTTTCGATTTGCGATAGATTGAATTTGAGGGTATATTTCAGCAATTACGCCTAATTTTCCCATACGCTCCAAGTCTGTTGGATCACTGAATTCAAGATCGGTAATACTGTGACGATTTATAAGTTTTCCATTTTCATCTTTTTGGCAAGAGTCATAAATATCTAATACTTTTGAAATAGCAGCATCTCCTTGAGCATGTAATGAGAAACGAAATCCTTCGGCATCAGCTTTAAAGGTATCGTTTGCTAAAAGATCCCAATCAATGTCTTGTGCACAGGTCGTATCTGCGCAGGAATAAGGTTTTTTCAAATCACCGCAAAGTTCGCTTATAGAACCGTCGGTCATTTGGTTATATCCAGAAAAACGAACAAACTCTCCTTTAAATTTTTCACGCATTTCCTTGCCATATGAGAGATTAAAAGGTTCAGCAACAGGTTGGCTCATAAAATTTACGCGGATAGTTAAAGCGTTTTCGGATTCTAGTTCTGCGAGAATGTCAGTAAATCCGTAGAAATCATCGAATCCCATTTCTTTGATGGAAGTGATTCCTTTACTGTTCATCATTTTAATATAGCGCTTAAATTCCGGAATTATAAAGTCTTTATCTCCAAGTAAGTCTGGTAAAAAGCGAACATAACTCTCCGGATAACAGGTTTCCGGGGTAAACTGATAACGATTTATAGCAGCTTGATTCATCCAACAAGTTTCGCAGCCTTTTGCAAACAGAAGAACAGGGCGAGTGGAAAAAGCCTCATCTAACAAATCTGTTCCATTAGGTTGGATTGTATCGGAGTTCCAACCATGTCCCAAAATAGGTTTGTCTGCAGGAATTCCTTTCGCATACTCTTTAATTGAATTCAGTATATCTTCTTGAGAAGTAGCTGCGGATAAGTCTATTCCAACAAATCCTACAGAATAACCTGTGAAAAAGCAATGTACATCGGAGAATCCAGGCGTAATTGTTTTGTTCCCATAATCAAGATATTTTGTGTTTGTTCCTATTAGTTCAGTAGGAGCCAATCCTTTTCCGATAGAAAGTATCCGGTCGTTTTTGATAGCAATATATCCAGAGAAAGGTATTTCCTCTGTGGCTGTAAAAATACAGTTTGATAATAAAATAAGATCTGCGTATTCAGACATATTATTTAAACCTCCTAATGATTAATGATATTTGTAAAGACATAACTTATATATAGGAAAATAAAGATATTAAGAGTAAAAATGAGGCGACATCAAATAACAGATGAACCTTAGAAAGGTCAGATATCCAGCAACAAAAAAATCAAAGCTGAATGCTTGTTCCTTAATGAATAAAAGTCATCGAAGTGTTCTAACAGATATTGCACACTATTTATTAGAACACTTATAAGTTATCATGGTGCACAAAGCATTGGCAATTGGATGGATAACTAAAAAATAAGTAACAAAATAAGTGTATCTGATGAAATTGGTATAAATATAAATCAAAAACATACCACTATATGCATAATGCATAAAAATAAGAGAAAATAAAGGGGAAATAAAGAGGATAAAATATGCAGAATAACATAATTGGTATAGAATTGAAATAACAAACAACATGGTTATGGGATTTTATACATTTTTTATAATTGAATTTTAGACCTCTTGCGAATAGAAAATGGTGCTTAATTATTATATAATTTTACCAACAAAACACAACAAGGAGGAATGAAATAATGTTAAAAGTTGGAATGTTTACATCGGGATATCAGAGGAATCCGTTGGAGCATTGTTTTATGGATGCTAAAGAGTACGGTTACGATTATATCGAGCTTTGGGGTGGGCGTCCACATGCATATGCACCGGATCTGAAAGCGGGAGATATTAATGAAGTTCGCCGATTAATTGAAAAGTATGAAATGCCGGTGCTTGGTTACACACCGGAGCATAATGCCTATCCTTACAATTATATGATTGGTTCAGAGGCTCAGAGAAGAGATGCTATTGATTATCTGAAACTGTCTCTTGAAATGGCAAAAGAGATGGGTGCGGAATTTGTACTTACAAGTCCTGCAAACGGCGGATATCTTGCTACATATGATCAGTTGTGGAGCAGATTAGAAAAAAATATTCAAGAGTTGGGAGATTATGCAGCAAAACTAGAAATCAAGCTAGTAGTTGAAGCTTTAACACCGTATGAATCTAATTTCTTTACAAGAGCAAATGATTTGGTGGAGCTATTTAGAAGAGTGGATAATCCATATGTAGTCGGCATGTGTGATATTGTTCCACCATTTGTACAGCATGAAAGTATTATGGCATATTTTGATAAACTCGGAAATAAGATGGATCATATGCATATTATTGATGGAGAAAATGGATCAGACACCCATCTGATACCAGGAGAGGGAAATATTCCAATTAAAGAAATGCTATATGAAATGAAACGAATAGGTTATGATAAAACTGCAACACTTGAATTGGTTACAAATTATATTAACGAACCACGTTTTTATGCGAAACGTGCCATTGATAACATGCGTGAGCTAATGGCCGAGGCAGGAATCGTTTAAATGTGAAAGTGAATAAATAAAAAGTAATAGATTATTTAAGAAGTTGTGATAGCGAAGATAGATAGCTGTTTACAATATAAAAGCATCGAAGATAATAGGAAATTAAAAAAAGAAAAGTCGTGCACAAGATTTTTCAATTATACTTTGTTTAAAAGGAAAGGAGAGTTTTTATGTCTGAAAACAAAAACGAACTTGCTCGTAAACTTGGACTTGGCGCTGTTATTGCACTTGGCGTTGGTACTACAGTAGGCTCTGGTATTTTTTCATCTTTATCTGAGGTAGCAAATGCTGCCGGTAGTAGCTTGTTTCTGGTATTAGCATTCATTATAGGGGGATTGCTTCAGATTCCATCAAACTTTGTATATTCGGAATTAGCATCTGCCTATCCAGAGGATGGTGGACAATATGTTTACTTCCGTGAAGCAGGATCTCGACCACTCGCATTCTTGTGTGGATGGATCAGCTTTTGGGCAACTGACCCACCGTCAATTTCAATCATGGCTTTAGCAATTGTGAATTATCTTGCATTTTTTGTTCCGATTCATGGTTTTGTATTAAAGCTGGTTGCTGTAGTATTTGTATTAATTTTCATGGGAGTACACATACGTTCGGTAGAAGGCGGTGGAAAATTCCAGACAATTATTACAGCTCTTAAAATTTTACCATTTGCATTGGTTATTGGTATTGGTTTATTCAATCTTCAGGGGGATATTTTATTATCTTCTGCACCTTTGGAAGGATATGCAAAAACTGGAATTGCTGCGCTAATCGCAGGTGTAGCTTCAACAACATGGTCATATGATGGTATGGGAGCTGCTTGTTATATGTCAGGCGAAATTAAAAATCCGAAAAAGAATATGCCTTTGGGTCTTATTCTTACAGCAGTTATTGTACTAGCTCTTTATGCAGGATTAACATTTGTAGCTTCTGGAATTCTTTCTATTGATGAAATGGCTACATCTGATGCTCCAATCGCATTGTTGGCATCTAAGCTTCCAGGAATTGGACAGTATGCAGGTACAATTGTTGCAATTATGGCAATTATTGTTGTAATTGGTTCATTATCATCTTGTATTATGTTCCAGCCACGTATCGAGTATGCTATGGCGAAAGATAATTTATTCTTTAAATCTTTTGCAAAAGTTCATCCAAAATACGAAACTCCTTATTTTTCAATTATCGTACAGTGTGCGGTTGCAATCGTATTAATTTTTGCTTCAAACTTGTCAGCATTGCTAGGATACTTTACAATGGTAGCATTATTAAAGAATGTGCTTACATTCGGTACAATCTTTGTGCTTCGAAAAAAAGGCAAAGAACATGGATACGATCCATCTTATAAATGCCCAGGTGGTCCAATTATGCCTCTTATTGCAATTTTTATGACAGGTACACTTATTTGGGGCCAGCTTACATATGCGCCAATGCAGAGCTTAATTTGTGCGTTTGTGGCAGTAGTTACAGGACTTCCAGTATTCTATTATTGGGATAGAAAAAATAAAAAAGAAAGTGCATAAGCATTAGCTTAATATGTTGAGAAGGTGAGAACTGTATGGAGAAAATAAAAAAAATTCGTCCGCAAGATATGGCGATGGAGCAGATTCAATGGTATATACAAGAAAACCAACTAAAACCACATACACAGCTTCCGAGCGAACGGGAGTTGTGTACAATGTGGCAAATGAATCGTTCCACTCTCCATACAGCTATTCAACAACTAATTGAAGAAAGAAAACTATATAGTGTAAAAGGATCTGGAACCTTTGTGGCACCTCCGAGATTAGTTAGGAATATAAAGGGAATTCAGTCTACTTCGGAAGCAATGAGAAAAACAGGGTACTTTCTTTGGACAGAAGTATTAATCTCTAGAATTGAGACGTGTGATGGATATGTTGCGAGAAAACTTCAGATAAAAGAGGGAGATAAAGTATTTCATTTATATCGCTTGCGGATTAGAAACAATGTTCCTTTGATGATTGAGAATAGTTACATTAATTACGAACAGTGTGAAGGTTTGGAAGCTCACAATTTTGCAGAAGAATCTTTATATAAAGTTCTAAGGGATTTAGGCATATTGTTGACTAAAGGGACGGAGAAAGTAGAAATTACATTTGCCACAGAAGAAGAAGCTAAATTGTTGAAGGTAGAAGAAGGACAATACTTGTACTATCAGTCAGGTGTTGTAAACGACGATAGAGGAGTAGGTATTGAGTTTTTTAGGATTATGGCGAGACCAGATCAGGTACAATATACGAATGTTCTAACAAGGCGAGACACCAGATAAAAAAGGAGTGATATCGTATGAGATTAGCGGCAGTTGGAAGTAACTGTATTGATTATTATAACAATATAGATGGTGGAAAAGCATTTCCGGGGGGAGGCCCGGTAAATATGGCAGTTTATACACTCCGTTTAGGAGGAGAGGCTGCATATATTGGACCAGTAGGTGATGACGTCTACGGACAGATTATGATAGAAACTATCAAAGCGAAAGGCGTTGACACTTCGCATTTGCGTGTAGAAAAAGGAAAGACAGCCGTTACCCAGGTTGAATTGATAGATGGCGAAAGAGTATTTGGAGATTACGACGAAGGCGTATTGGAAAAATATAAATTAACAGATGAAGATATTGATTATATCAAAAATTTTGATGTTGTAATTTGTGATGTTTGGGGCAAAGTAGAAGGACAGTTTAAAGAGTTGAAAGAAAAAGGAATTGTTACTGCCTTTGATTGTGCGACAAGCCCAGATTCAGAGGAAAGTGTAAAAGCGATACCATATACAGATTATCTCTTTTATTCTGTGGATACAGGAGATACTAAAGAGGTAAGAGAACAAATGGAAAGAATTCAAAAACAGGGACCTAAGCTTGTCATTTGTATGATGGGAGAAGAAGGCAGTTTGTGTTATGATGGTGAAAGATATCATCGTTTTGGAATCGTTCCTTGTGATCATCTTGTAGATAGTATGGGAGCTGGAGATAGTTATATTGCTGGATTTTTAACAGGAATTGTAGATGGACTTTCTATAGAAGGGGCAATGGAAAAAGGTGCAGCAAATGCAACAGAAACATTAAAGTATTTTGGAGCATGGTAACTAAAAAATAAGGAGCCGAAATATGAAAACTGCCTGTAAAAGAATGATCACTCAGCAAGTGAGTGAGATTTTAAGAATAGAAATAGAAGATGGTGATTTATATCCTGGTACAAAAATACCTACTGATACAGAATTGGCTGAAATGTTTGGTGTTCAGAAGCAAATCGTGAGAACAGCCATAGAAGTCTTGGTCAAAGAAGGATTGTTGAAATATATTTCTGATAAAGAAGTATACGTTTTAGGACATAAAATCGAACGAAACATGGAGAAGTTAGAAGGCTTTACGCAGACGATGGTAGATAGGAATATGAAACCATCTTTTAGAATTGTGTCTAAGTATCTAAGAATGGCAGGAAATTTGTATGGAAACATGTTCGGCATTAAACCAGAAGAGCCTATTTTTTATATTAAGCGCATGTGTTATGCTGACGGAGATTCGATTTCTTTAGAGGAATTATATATACCGCATTATTTAATTCCCAAAATGGAGGGGATTGATTTATCGGTGTTTTCTGTGTATGAAGTATATGAAATGTATGGGATTCATTTAGCGGAAGCAGAGCAGACATTGGATTTGGTTCGTCCTAGTTTGAATGATGCAAAACTGTTGGGAATAGATGCAGGAACACCCGTGATGTTGTTTCAAAGTCTTACGTATGATACGGATGGAAGGGCAATCGAATTCAATCGCAATTATGTGCGTGGTGATAAATGTAACTTTAATGTACAATTTTCAGATAAAAGGTAAAATTAAAATAATGGGATTATTTACAGGAAATTTTTATTCCAAAAATTTAAGAATGACAACACAGATTAATGTTATTTTCCCAGATGTTTCTAATGATGTAACACCTCTTTATGAGGGAACACCGAAGGTTCTTTATTTACTTCATGGACTGTCAGGAAATAGTGATGAATGGACGCGATTTTCTAAAATTGAATATTATGCAAAAAAATATAATTTCATAATAATTATGCCTGAAGTTCAACGTAGTTTTTACACAACAGGAAAAGTTGGAATTGATTATTTCCATTATGTTGCAGATGAACTTCCAGCTATTTGTGGGAAATGGTTTCATTTGGATCAAAGACGAGAAAATACATTTATAGCTGGAGAGAGTATGGGTGGATATGGTGCAGTGAAGATTGCATTGAATAGACCAGAGAAGTATGAAGCTGTGGCAAGTTTATCAGGAGTACTCGATTATGTAGGATTTACGGAGATGGTACTTGCCGGAAATTGGGAAGATATGTCGCCACAAGAAATACAGAGTTTTCATGGAGAAGCAGGAAAACCAGAAGAGTGGGAAAATCCACTGTTTTTGGTAGAGAAACTTGCTAAAGACGAAAATCGTCCAAGGTTAATTCAATTTTGTGGTACAGAAGACTTCTTATATGAAAATAATCAGAAATTTAGAAAAGTTGCTGAAAGTAATGGTTATGGTCATGTTTATATGGAAGGACCAGGGGATCATGAGTGGCCTTATTGGGATAAAATGATTCAACGTGCTATACAATTTTTCTTAAATTTAGATTTGCAGACAACGAAATTGTATTAAAAAGAAAGTAGTGAAAGGAGATATCAACTATGAAATATGAAGCAAAAGCGTGGAAAGAAACAGAAGGAGCTTGTTTGCGTAATTTTAACGAGCAAGCACAGATTGATAGTGTGAATGGAGCACTTGCTCTTCGTCCGCAGATTGAAAAAATTATTGATCAAATCTGGGAAGAAGGATTTGATGGAATCTATTTTATTGGTATTGGAGGTACTTATGCTTCCAGTATGCAGGTGGAAGTATATATGCGTGGCCGTTCAAAGCTTCCAGTATTTGTTGAAAATGCAGCTGAGTTTTTGACTACAGGAAACAAAAAATTTACAAATAAATCTGTAGTAATTATATCTTCAGTATCTGGAAATACAAAAGAAATGGTTGAATTAGTGGACAGAGTACATGAAAAAGGTGCAAAAGTATTTTCATTCATCGATAATCCAGGTACTACTCTCACACAGCCTGACAAGCAAGATTATCTGATTGTTTATCCAATGAATGAGCAGTTGAAATTTTATATGGTTGCAAATTACTTGATGTATAAAAATGGTGAATTTGATGATTATGACCGTTATAATAAAGAGATGGAAGCTAATCTTGCGGATGTATTAGCTCAGGTTGAGAAAGATTCCGATGAGTGGGCATATGAGTATGCAAAAAATAAGGTGGCATTTTGGAAAGAACATAAAGATCTTCCTCATTACTTTATTGGATCAGGAAATCAGTATGGGGCAACCTATTCCTATGCTATGTGCTATTGGGAGGAGCAGATGTGGATCCGTACAAAATCTATTAGCTGTCAAGAATTTTTCCACGGAATGCAGGAGATTATCGTTGAAGATACACCAGTTACTCTGTTTATGGGAGAGGATGAACAACGACCATTAGCTGAGCGTGTTGCAAGATTTCTTCCACGTGTAAATGCAAACTATACTATTATTGATACAAAAGAACATGAATTAAAAGGAATTAGTCCGGAATTTAGAGGAACAATTTCTCATTTGGTAATGCATGGTGTTAATAATCGTGTAGATGCATATATGGAGCTGTTTTTAAGACATCCACTTTCTATTCGTAGATATTATCGTCAGTTTGATTATTAAGAATTAGATTTTTAAAAGATATTGGTAGAATGAGTGCTGTTACACTAAGTAATTGTACAGAGACTCTTTGCTATGTAAATAGTCAGGTGAAAAGGTTAATTGAACTATTTCACCTGACTATTTTTAGAAATATAAAATCTGGCGGGGCGAAACTCAGGTCATTGCTCAGTAACCACGAAATAAATGAAGATGATTAATCGGAATGGTGATAAGCTGTTGATGACATTAGCGGAAAATATAGAGCGACAATAAAAGTGTATATAAAAATTTGCAAGGGGCTGCCGCTTTAACGATTTCTAAATCGTGAAGCGGCAGCCCCATCCTTTCTGTGTTATTTTCCAGAAAGATAATTTGTACTTTTAGGACAATAGTTGAAGTTCGTGGATGTTGTATGTCAAGTATTGAATTTTACAGCTTTTTACATATAATAAAAGGAAACAATATGAAAACAAACCATATAATGGGCTGTTTTCATAAACAAGTAGTGAATGTAGATTACGAATGTCCGTTTCATTAAAGGAAGGAGTAAGATGAAGAAATTAAAAAAACAATGGAATAAGGTAACGGTACTTTTGCTGACATTTGGGATAGTTTTCGGATTATTTGGGGCAATGCCGGTACAGGCGCAGGATGGAACTGCATCTGGAAGTACAATTTTTGATGTGAAAATCGTACATACCAATGATATTCATGCACGGGTAGAGGAAGATGATTACAATCAGGTGATCGGAATGGATCGACTGAGTGGAATTGCACAGACATTTACGGAAGGAGCGGACGGTTCGCTGATGCTGGATTCCGGAGATACCTTTCATGGACAACCGATTGCAACACTGGTAAAGGGAGAATCGGTGGCAAAACTGATGAAAGCCTGTGGATATGATGCAATGACCACAGGAAACCATGACTGGAGTTATGGCAAAGATCGTTTAAAAGAGCTTGGTGGAATTGCTAATGTCAAAATTTTATCCGGTAACATCAAAAATGCAGATGGGACATCCTTTTTTGATACGGATGAACTTGTAAAAGAGATTACAAAAAATGGAAAAACACTGAAGATCGGTGTGTTTGGTGTAAGTGATCCGGAGATGAAAAATAAGACAACACCATCTAATGTGGAGGGATTGGACTTTCAGGATGCAGTAGCTTATGCAAAAAGGGAAGCTGCTACTTTAAAGGCAGAAGGGTGTGATGTGGTGATCGCATTGTCCCATACGCTTGATCCAAAGAATGTGGCTGCACAGGTGGACGGTGTCGATTTGTGGCTGTGTGGACATGAGCATATTGAACTCAGTGAATCTGTGACGACACCGGACGGTTCAAAAACCTATGTATCGGAAAGTGGACATTATTTAAATAGTGTGGGGCTGATAGACCTGACCTGTACTATGGATGAGGATGGAAGTGTGCATGTGGATTATGAGAAAACATCTGTCGATTATGAAGCAGCACAGAACTATCCGAAGGATGCTTCCGTGACAGATGTATTGGATACGATCAAAGCAGAAAACGAGACAGCACTGAATCGTGTCATCGGTACTTCACCGGTGGAATTGGACGGTGTCTGGGAACATATACGTATCGGACAGACAAATCTTGGAAATGTCATAACTGATGCGTACCTGCTTGCCACAGGGGCTGATATAGCCTTTGAAAATGCTGGCGGAATCCGTGCTTCTATCGCTGCCGGAACGGTAACGTATGGAGATGTTATCAATGTCAGTCCTTATGGAAACTATGTAGTGACAAAGAAGCTGACTGGTGCACAGATAAAGGAAATGTTGGAGAGCAGTCTTACTATTCAGAAAAACTGTATTGTTGCAAACGACAGTGGTGAATGGGATGCGTGGCCAAATGACAGCGGAAGTTATCTGCAGGTTGGTGGAATTGTCGTCCGTTTTGATCCGGCACAGCCGGCAGGGGAGCGTGTGCTTTCTGTGCAAAAAGATGGGCAGGAGCTGGATGATACAAAAGAGTATACCGTAGCAGTTAATAATTATCTTGCCGGTTCTGACAGCTATCCACAGCTTGCCAATGCAGCGGAGATCGGAGAATATTCCTGTTGCGAAGAGCTGTTGATTCAATTTTTTGAACAGGGTTCCGATGCAGTTACTGCAAGTGCAGCGAAGCAGAATATGATTCAGACAACCAAAGAGACAGTCGAACCGGAACATCCATCTGTGCCTGTCACACCGTCTGTACCGGAGCAGCCATCGAAAGAACAGCCGGAAGCTGCGAAAACAGATGTGAAAAAAGAACAGGCAAGTGGAACAAAAAATTCAGTAAAAAGTCCGAAAACAGCGGATAGTAATGAGCTATTCTGCTGGATGATACTACTGTTGCTCAGTGGCGGAGCAGGAAGTATCTGCCTGGTTCAGAAAAATAAAAGATAATTTAAGATGAAGGTATCAGAAAAGCAGGAAATGCATTACATTTGCTTTTAAGAACTGGTTAAAAAGTGCGGAAGCCCTTAAAAATCAAGGACTTCCGCTACTTTTGTTTATAAATGTTTTTATGATATTTTTATTGTTTGCTTAACTGGGAGCAGTTTTATTTTGTGTTTTCTGCCTGATATTTCTTGTATTCTTCTACAGGCATATCCAGGCCGGTATATAATTTATAAGCCGCAACGCCCTGCCACAGAAGCATACCTTTTCCACCGATCGTTTTTGCACAACCGGCTTCTTTTGCTTCCCGAAGAAGTTTTGTTTCTTCCGGATTATATACAACATCACATACAATCAGATCGGAACGAAATACAGATTTGTCTGTGATTGGAGAACGATCTTCATGAGGTTTCATACCTACCAGTGTTCCATTTACCAGAATATCTGCTTTTGCAATTTCTTCTTTCAGTTTTTCCTGATCATCCAGACAAAATACCTGAACATTACAATCCGGTACTTCGTTTTTCAGTTTGGCAGCTGTGTCTTTTGCGCGATCAAGAAACGGATCGTCTGGATTGAAGATGGAAATGGATGTTGCTCCATCAAGTGCACACTGTACCTGGATGGCTGTTGCAGCTCCTCCTGCACCTAAAATCACCAGTTTCTTTCCTTTTACATCTACGCCATGGTCTCTTAGATTTTCCACAAAACCGATACCATCTGTCATGTGTCCGATCAGTTTTCCATTCTCATTAACAATTGTATTTACTGCACCGATAATTCTTGCAGCAGGTGATAACTCATCCATGTTCTGAGCTGCTGCTGTTTTACATGGCATAGTTACATTGCACCCTCTCATTTTGAACAGACGCATCGCATCCAATGCTGCCGGTACCTGATCTTCCTTGATGTCAAAAGCCATGTAGCTGTAGTCCAAATTATGATAACGGAAGCAGAAGTTATACATATCAGGAGATCCTGAATGTCCTACTGGACTTCCAATCAATGCTAATAAACCTGTTGTTCCTTTAATTCGCTGTTCCATTTTTTCCTCCTGTTCTGGGTCTGAATCTTAGATGCGACTTCATAAGTTTTTTTATTTATTATCCATCTGACGCAGTCTGAGAATCAGTTCTTCGCAGATCTGCAATTCATCTTTTCCGTCTGTTTCAATAATAATATCCGCTGCTGCTTCATATTTTTCTCTTCGTTTCTCCATAAGATCGGCAATAAACGGAACTGTTTTGTTATTTTCAATCAGCGGGCGGTCATGGCTGTCTTTGACACGATCCAGAATAGTTTCTGGTTTGGCAGTCAGAAGAACTACACGTCCGTTTTTCTTCATCTCAACGACATTACATTCTCTCATTGGAGTTCCACCGCCACAGGAAATCACGACATTCGTTTTGGACTGCATTTCGATAAGAAGGTTGGTTTCCAGGTTACGGAAATACTGTTCGCCATATACTTCAAAAATATCGGAAATAGTCATACCTTCTCTTTCAGCTATGATCTGATCCATCTCGATTACTTCCATTGCAAAGGAGTTTTTCAAAAATTCTGAGATGGTACTTTTACCAGCTCCCATGAATCCAATAAGCACAATATTATAGTTAAACAATTTTCTGGACTGGATTCTTTTACTGTTCATTGTGATGCTTCTAAATACGTCTTCTACTTCAGCTTTATGACGTTTTTTTTCCATTCTTTTTTCCAGCCATTCTTTCTGTCTGGCTTCTTGTTCCGGCTGTAAGATTGGAAGATCATTGGCCTCCTTATAAGCCATGATATCTTCTACAATACGATTACGCATAAGCAGTGCGTCCAGGATGATTTCATCACACTGGCCAAGACTTTCTCTTAATATTTCTAACTGATTCATTTTATCACCTTTCCTATCTGATTATTATTTTTAATATTATAACAGCAGTTTTTGTATACTACAATACAATTTAGTGATTTTCCGCTTTAAATCACTAAAGTTTTTGCAATAGCAAATACTTTCCTTTACAGATATTTGACAAAATGTTATGATGCAAAGAAAAAAGCTTAAATCATACACCTTTTGATGAAAACAAAATACTGCAAAAAGGAGAAAAAACGATGTTAAAACGACTGATAGACACGACGGCCAGAGAATTAACTTCCTATAATAAGGCAGAACTTCTGACTGCCATTTCAGACAGTGAAGGAAGAACGCTCGCGGCAGAGACAATAGGAACAGTAACTCCGATGTTAGTAAATATCACTAACGCAGAGTTTGTAGCATCTCTGGGAGCAGATCTGATTATGTTGAATATTTTCGATGTAAACAATCCGATAATTCAGGGACTGCCGCAGACATCACCGGAAGATACGATTCGTGAGGTGAAGCGTCTTACCGGAAGAATGGTTGCGATTAATCTGGAGCCGGCTGTGATAAAAGATGGGCAGGAAGAATCCGTATGGAATCTGACAACCGGCCGTCAGGCTACGGTAGAGAATGCAAGAAAAGCTGCAGACATGGGCGTGGATATGATTGTTCTGACAGGAAATCCGGGAGTTGGCGTAGATAATGAAGCAATTATACAGGCCCTTTCCAGATTAAAAGAAGCAGTTGGAGACAGAGTGATTTTGACAGCTGGGAAAATGCATGCATCAGGAATTATTTCTGAAGCAGGAGAAAAGATCCTCACAGAAAAGGATGTGGAGGCGTTTGTCGATGCAGGTGCGGATGTGATCCTGCTACCGGCTCCGGGAACAGTTCCGGGAATCACAATGGAATATGCGGGAAATCTTATAAGAAAAGCGCATGAAAAAGGTGCGTTGGCAATGACAACGATTGGAACATCTCAGGAAGGTGCAGATGAAGCTACAGTTCGTCAGATTGCTCTCATGTGTAAGATGGCTGGTGCAGATATCCATCATATTGGGGATAGTGGATATATGGGGATGGCATTGCCGGAGAATATCACAGCTTATAGCGTGGCGATAAGGGGGAAACGTCACACCTACCGCAGGATGGCCATGTCGCTTTTGCGATAGATAGAAAATCGCTGCAGAAGGAAAAGAGTAGAGTAATATTTTTGAAAGATAAATAAATCAAATTATGTCAGAATGTGTTGACGTGTAATCATAACGACGGTACAATCATTGTAGATATTGAGAGGATACTAAGGAGGAAAGATCTGGCAGTATTTTACTGTTGTTCCGGAATTCAGATCTACAGGAATCAAGGATGGAAAACGTGCTTTTGAGTGGTCTTGTATCGTTCGCGCAGTATGCTCTATTGACGTTATGACAGCGACTGTTGCTGAGATTCCGCACGAATTAATGGTTCATATTACAGAACGTATTACACATGAAGTTCCGGGAATCAACCGTGTACTTTATGATTTCACACCAAAGCCGACAGGAACAGTGGAATTTGAATAATATTCGCAGCATCTATATAACAAGAAAGAGAAGCATCATATGAGACATACATTTACATTAGCTAATGGAGTGGAAATCCCAGCAGTGGGGTTTGGCACCTATAAAGCCGCAGACAATACCGATGAAGCAATTATAAGTGAAGCAATCAGACAGGGCTATCGCCATCTTGATACGGCAGCTTTTTATTTCAATGAAGAAGCAGTAGGAAAAGCTGTACGCGAGAGTGGAATTCCACGAGAAGAAATTTTCCTGACATCAAAGGTATGGAAAGATCAGCTTGGATACGATTCAACTTTGCAGGAGTTCGAAAACAGCTGTAAAAGATTAGGTACAGACTATTTGGATCTCTATCTGATCCACTGGCCAAGACCTTCTGATCTGAATGCAGAGTGGAGAGATTTGGATGTGGAGACATGGAAAGCACTGGAAGATCTCTATAAGTCGAAAAAGGTACGGGCAATCGGTGTCAGCAATTTTCTGCCACATCATTTGAACAATCTGTTAGAGCGGACAAGCATTACTCCTATGGTGAATCAGTTAGAATTCCATCCGGGATATATGCAGAAGGCTGCAGTTGATTTCTGTAAGCAGACGGGTATTCAGGTAGAGGCATGGAGTCCAATCGGTCGAGCCAGAGTTCTCAAGGAGCCACTTCTTATGGAACTTGCAGAAAAATATCAGGTATCTGTTGCACAGATCTGTATCAGATTTGCTCTGCAGTGCGGTGTGCTGCCGTTGCCAAAATCTTCTTCCGGTGAACGAATGCATCAGAATCTGGATGTTTTCGGATTTGACATAGAGGAAAATGATATGTATCAGCTGATGACTTTACCGCAGATCGGATGGTCGGGAGAACATCCGGATCGGGAGCGGGTAAGATTTTAATTCAAAGAAAATAAAGCTATTGAAAATGACACCCCCTAAAAGAGGTGTCATTTTCTTATAAGAGCTTTTTATAGAAGAGAAGTAGTCTTTTATACAACTTCTATCATAATCTAAATGTTTGATTGCTGTTCACACGGGAGTGAACAGTAACAATGTCTGCTCATAATTTATTTCTTATTTTTAATCTGGCCATATTTGTAGAGAGCAACCATAGCATTTACGGCTTGTTCAGCAGTCGGATAAGCTGGGATTCCATGATCTCTCAACTTCATGATAGCTTCCTGACATTCTTCACCACCCTGACATTCCATAATGAACGGTTTTCCAAGATGCTTATATGTCTCGTAAATATCGATAACCAGATTTGTTACAGCCGGAACATCTGTTACTGCTGTCGGACAGATGGATCCAAGTATTCCATGTACATTCGGGTCACGCATTACCTGTGTGAATGCACCTTTATACTGAACAGGTGAAGCTGTTCCGGAAATATCAACAGGATTAAGCGGAGAACCAAACATTGGCATATATGCACGGATTCTTCCAGCTAGATTAGGAGAAATCTCTGCCAGTTCATGCATTGGCATTCCCCGACGTTCAAAGTGATCACAGCTGAGAAGACCTGAACCACCACCGTTGGTAATCATAACGATATTGTCACCCTTTGGTGCTGGCTGCATTCCTAATGCCATTGATATATCGAGGAATTCTTGCCATGTGGTCGCACGGATAGCTCCAGCCTTTTCAAAAATATCATCATAAAATGCATCATTTGTTCCTTTGTTTTCAGAAGCAGTATGTGCAAATGCAGCTTTTTCACCAATCTTTGAACCACCGACTTTTATTGTTACGATCGGTTTATCAACACTGCGGCAAGCTTCAATAAATGCATCAGGACTATCCAGTCCTTCAATATAAATTGCAAGACATTTACTGTTTTCATCTCTTCCAGCGTAGGATATAAACTCACAGAAATCAACGTCAGCTTTATTTCCAAGTCCTACGAAGAAGCTCATTCCAAAATGATCTTTCTGTGAGGTTCCAAGTGCCGCAAGCAAGTTGGCACCTGACTGAGAAATCATTGCTACAGGACCTTTGATTGGAAGATAAGGGATAAATCCGCAGTTGAAATTAAGGTATGGACTTCCCATTCCTACAAGGTTTGGTCCGATCAGAGGCAGCTCATGATCACGACAATATTGAGTGAGTTCATCCTGCAGTGTTCCACGTCCGATTTCTTTAAATGCACTTGTGGCAATAACAACAATCTTAACTTTCTTTTCAACACAATCTTCCAAAACAGATTTAACAATGTGTGCAGGTACAGCAAGAAAAGCAAGATCGATTTCATCAGGAATATCCTTTACAGTCTTATAAGCTGTAAATCCGGCAACTTTATCTGCTCTTGGATTTACAGGATAAATCTTTCCTTTATATCCCCATGTTAAAAGACCATCAACAACTTTATAACCGACTTTTGTAGAATAACGGCTGGCTCCGACTACGGCAATCGTTTTTGGATTTAATGCATATTGAAGTTTATCAACAACATATTCTCTTGGATGTTTTACGATCATATTACTGCACCTCCTCTGAGTCAGTTGAGAAACGACATTTTACGGAACCGGATTCCAGTCTGTTCTGTAAAAAGTCATCCGTCATAACGCATTCTTCCCAATATCCGTTATCATCATCAAGACGGGCTACCCAACGTCTGAACTGTCTCTTTGAATTTGCTACTTTTACTTCTTCAATTTCAGCATATCCTTCTAACATTGTTCTGATTGCTTCTACGTCATTTACTTCGGTATAAACAGTCAGCATGCAATCGTAGAAAGAGTCACCGAACTGAAGAATATCTACGAATTCCGGCATAAGTGAGAATTCATCTACAATTTCTGCTTTCCTGTAACTTGGAACGTTCTGGAACATACGAACCAGATACATATGCATTGATATTCCAAGTGCTCTGTAATTAATATAAATCATTGGCAGCATAAATTTTCGTTCATCAACACACATTACAATGTCTTTTTTCATCTGCTTGCCATCTAAGCCGGATAACTTCTCCAACATATCAAAATCAAACATATCTGCGATGGATTTTGTGCTGTTAAGAGCTTCAATAATGGCAAAATCTTTTTTATCTATTTTGTTCTGAACTTTAAGGAATTTCTTCTTCTGTTCTTCCCCAAAAATAAATTTTCTGTATCTGTCTTCCGGAACATCCCATTGATTTACAAGTGATTCTCTGACATCTGCCCTGATCGGACAAAGATGTACATATTCAACCTCCGGTCTGTCTTTCCATGGCTGGATAACATCTGCAAGAAGATTGTCCAGAACTCTCATGTGATTTCCGTTAAAGAAATCGAAATCGCCCTCTGCGAGATATCCTGTACAAATATCATCTTTATTCTGATACCACTTGGCAAATTCAGCTTTTACTTTTGGATCTGTACCGTCTTTTAATTTGACAACCCAATAATAAAGTCCCCAACCGTAAACACCAACATTTGGATTCATAACGAACATGATAAGATGTTCATCATACATTCGTTTTAATCGATCCTTGATATCATCGGGTTTGATTCCGGTTTCCTTCTCGATATAATCGATATTCCAGACTTCCGGATAGACTTGATAAAATGACTTCGCGACATTGTATGCTGCAACTTCTGTAGCATCAAGAGAATATGTTCCCGGTTCAGAGTAACCGTATCCTCTAGGTGGAAAACAGTTTTTTTTCATCCATGCCTGTTGCTGATCCGTTCCTATTGTGTATAATGTTTCTCCCATAGAATACCTACCTCCTTCTATTTTTATATACACGCTTCTTATATACCCAACATAACATAAATAAATCCGGAAACCAATTCCCTCCGGATACGTTTGAACAAAGAAGAGACAATTGTTCAAAACGCCTCGTTTTTATGAAAAACAACTTTATTTTTATGTAAAAATATACTATAATTATTTATGTATAGCGGGGTTTTTGGAAATACATGAAGGAAGAAAAAGCAATTTTATCTAAAGACAATTTTATACATAATTCGATTAAAGATGCATTTCTGCAGCTTCTTTTGAAAAAGGACTATATGCAAATAACCATAACAGATCTTTGTAAATATGCAGGTGTCAGCCGAGGGACATTTTATACTCATTTTGGTAACATTGGACAAATTGTTGAAGAAGTTTTTTCAGATGCTCTATATGATATTAAAAATATGGCTTTGTTATCTGAGAATGGATCAAGTTCAAATATAATTGTTAGGAAGGGGCTCTGTTGGCTTTTACGGGAAAATCCGAAATATCAGCCCCTCTTTTTTTCAGAAGCATTGTTCCTGCCGGCAGTAAAACATACAGTTGTTGCACTTAAACAGGATTTTCTTGATGTTATGCTGGATAAGACAGGTTTAGATGAATCCACATTAACTGATTTACTAACCGTTCAAATAATGGGATGTCTGGAAATGTGCAGAAAACATTTAGGAAAATCTGATGAAGAATGGTGCAGATTC
This sequence comes from Mediterraneibacter sp. 210702-DFI.3.120, assembly GCF_020561005.1. NCBI lineage: Bacteria > Bacillati > Bacillota > Clostridia > Lachnospirales > Lachnospiraceae > Mediterraneibacter > Mediterraneibacter sp. 210702-DFI.3.120. The sequence continues at coordinate 34,806 of NZ_JAJCNG010000025.1, forward strand.
CATACTTGTTTTGATCTTTTCCTTAAAGCAGGTTATGAAGGGATTATTCAAAATAACAATGCTTAATTTTTTCTGCGATTAACGATATAAATACCGGCGCATACCAAAACTAATGCAACCAGGCTGCCAATATTAAATGCCTGTTTTACCTCTCCGAGTATCAGTGCCGATAAGATCACGCTGCAAAGTGGATTTACGAATCCGAAAATCGCAACTTTGGAAACATCATTCCATGCAAGCAGTATAGACCAGAGTGTATATGCCACTGCTGAAACCAGTGCAAGGTAAAATATAATTGACAGACCTCCGGTAGTTATATTTCCCAGGCGTCCGCCCATTCCCATTCCAATTAAAGTCAGAACAATTCCGCCCATCGTGAACTGGGTTCCGCTTAACACTACTGGTGATACTTTTTTGGAAAAAAGATTGATCAACACAGTAGACATTCCATAAGATAATTGTGCAATCAGAATAAATCCTTCTCCGATCAGTTTAAATCCCATATCCAGGGAATTTCCCATCAGATTGATTACTACAACTCCTGCAAATCCCAATACACATCCTGCGATTTTTTGGCTCGTCATCCGTTCATTTCGAAATACCAGACAAGACAACAAAATTGCAATAAAATTTCCAAGCCCGGTGATGATTCCACCCTTTACTCCGGAGGTGTGTGCAACTCCTATGTAAAAAAAGAAGTATTGCCCCACTGTCTGGGCAAGACACACAGGAATGGCATATTTGAGGAGTGTCCTATCAGGAAGCATCACTTTCTTTTCCCTGATCGATGCAAAAATTAATACCAGAATCCCAGCTAAAGTAAAGCGGATTCCGGCAAATACAATCTGGCTTGCAGTGTCTGAAGAATCTACCTGCAGAAAGTGATACCCTGTTTTAATCACCGGGATTGCACTTCCCCACAGGATACAGCATACACAAGCAAGAAGTGCTACAATACCGGTTTGAGTCAATTTGTTTTGTTTTTGTGACATTTTCTTGTTTCTCTTTTCGTATAAATTTCGTTATTTCGATTTTTTCAGGTTTTATTTTTTAATATTTGATATTTATTCGTTGCATAACGTTCATAAATTACATTATCATAAGACGGATACAATGCCAAGCTGAATTGATAAAGAGTCTTGACATCAATATTATTTTAAGGATATGATGAAAAATATCTTGTTGCATAAAAGTATAGTTGGCTGATTTTAAGAAATTAGGAGAATGATAATGGATTTGAGTAAGTTATCTATGAAAAAAATTCGCGAACTGATTATTTTTACAGTGCTGCTTGTAGTTGCATTGTGGAAATTTGAAGTAGTGATCGATGTACTGAAAACAATATGGGGAATTCTGTTTCCATTTGTACTTGGTGGCGCAATTGCTTTTGTAATCAATGTGCCAATGAGTTTTTTAGAAAAGAAAATTTTCGGTAAGACAAAAGATGAAAATAAGGTGGGAAAAAAGTTAGCAAGACCGATCAGTCTTCTTCTCACAATTATATTGGCGGTTGGTGTGATCGCACTAGTAATGTTTGGTGTGATTCCACAGCTTACTCGGACAATGGGAAGTTTGATGATAAGTATTGCGAATTTTGTTCCACAGATGCAAAACTGGATTCGAGATTTTTCACACAATAATCAAGAAATTATGAAGCTTGTAAATCAGGTTCAGTTTAATCAAGATCAGGCCATTAAATGGGGAATCAGTATTCTTGGCAGCGGAGCAGGAAATATGATGAATACGACAATGTCGGCAGTGGGCTCTATCGTCAGTGGATTTGCTACATTTTTCATTGCGTTTTCTTTTGCATGCTACATTCTTTTTCAGAAAGAAAAATTGCATGTACAGATAAGAAAAGTATTTTTCGCATTTATTCCGAAACAAAAAGCAGAGGCATTCCTGAAAATTTGTTCTCTGACCTATCAGACATTTGCAAATTTTCTTACGGGGCAGTGTGTAGAAGCTGTGATTCTCGGAAGTATGTTTGTCGTTACACTCAGTATTTTAAAAATGCCATATGCACTTTTGATCGGAACTTTAATTGCATTTACTGCATTGATTCCGATCTTTGGAGCTTTTATCGGATGTGCAGTGGGTTGCTTTTTGATTTTTATGATAAGTCCTAAGCAAGCAATTTTATTTATTATTGTATTTTTGATTCTTCAGCAGATTGAAGGCAATCTGATTTATCCGCATGTGGTTGGTGGATCAGTTGGACTTCCATCAATCTGGGTGCTTGCTGCTGTTACGATCGGTGGCAATCTTATGGGAATCGTAGGAATGCTTATTTTCATTCCATTAGTTTCGGTTCTGTACACTATTTTCAGGGAATTTGTATATCTTCGTCTGAAGGAAAAAAATATAAAACAAGTGACAAAGACAGTAGTGGAAGAATATACAGCAGAGGAAATTGCTGCTATGGGAAAAAATATAAAAAAGAATAGAGAATAAGAGAAAAACAAAAAGCGGAAAATCTCATTAGATTCAGAGGTTTTCCGCTTTTAAGTGCTTTGCTTTACGAGAGAAACGAAGGAGAGACGCTATTTGAAGTTTTCTTCATAATCGTTTTCTTTTGCTTTTTTCTGTTTTTTGAGTGTTATTTTTTTGATGCTTTTCTTAACTATAACTACGATAACAGCTATAACTGCTGCACATACAATAAGGATCGGTAATGCACCAAGAATTCCAATGATGAGATTCCTGAAACCGTGACCTACTTTATACAGGTTGTCTCCGAATCGTTCTTTGATTTCTTCAAAGAAGCCTTTCTCACCCGCGTCTGTCATACGTTCGACTTCAAATATCTCCACATGCACTGTGCTATAATCAATCTGATTGTCCAGAAGTCTAAGTTGACTTTCGTAGCTTTCTATTTCATATCGGATATCGGATAATTTACTTTCAATGGCTAAGAGGTCTTCCATATTTTCTGCTGTAGAAAGCAGCTCCATCAAACGTGCCTGTTCCGTTTCTAAAGCTTTTTTATGACTTTCGACATCTACATACTGAAGTGTCACATCTTCCACGGATTCATTTTCCTGTGTTACATTTCCAAGTTCACCAACGATATCCACAAACTCATTTAACTTGTCTGCCGGAATTCGTATGGTGTAGCTTGCATATCGGGTTGTTGTATAAGAATAACTATTGCCGCTGATAGAAGAATTCTCGACATAGCCACCTAGTTCAGTAGTTTTTGTTTTTAGGCTATTGAGTACAGAATCAAATTCTTTTGTCTGCAAAGAAAGAGAAACCGTTCGGATCAGTTTTCGTCCGTTTTCTACCTGAGTTTCCAGTCCATTTCCGGAAGTGACTCCTGCATCGGCTGTTTCTGCAGGTTCTTCGCAGTATTCGTTTTTTGAATAATCTGTACCGTAGACTGATTCCATGGTTGCACTGTCCTCGGATGCTGACATTGATTTGCTGCCACATCCGACAGTCAATAGTGCCATCATAATTGCTGTGAAAAATGCGATTCTTTTCTTAAATTTCATACAAACACCTCCATTCTATCAGTAGGTCTTGAGTGAAGGTTAAAAGGGGAGTAGATTTACTTTACATCGGACAGCTTCTTCTTTCACCCTTGTCCATGTCTCCACGTAAATAGTGTCCATTAAATTCCATATTAATGTCACGGATCTCTTTTTTACCTTCGATATACTCATCGTACATTTCTGAAAGTCTTGCCATGCAACCATCGCAGCTTGCAGAAATGTTGCCTAAAGATTCTTTTACAATCTGTTTTCTTTCTTCTACAGTTGTGTCCTTTATTAAAATGCTCTTGAATTCCATGATAGTTACCTCTGTTTTTCGTTTAGATTTAATAGCTATTTCTATTAAGAGTATAACATAAAATATGATTAACTGCATAGTTCCTGGAGAATATAAAATGCCTGGGAAAAAGCTCTTTAAAAATGGGTTTAATTATAAGCTATAATGAGGTACAATAGAAAGAGTTATCATATCAGATTTGAGATTGTTTTCCGTCATCATAAGTGGTAAACAACAAATTGGTATTACTGGAGAGGCGTAGGTATGGCGAAAGTACATGGGGAATCAAAGCTGACTTTTTTGGAGTCGACGAGTATTATCATAGGACACGGCGTGGGATCAGGAATTCTTTCGGTTCCATTCCTTGCATCCAGAAATAACTGGCATGATATTATCTGGATTGCGGCAGTGGCATATTGTATGAATCTGCTATTGCATTTTATGATTGCGGAACTGTCTTTGAATAACAATGGCGCGCAGTTTATCAAATGCTTTGAAAATGAGCTGTTTGTGGGAAAGCTGAAGATGGCATGTACATGGCTGGCGTTTGGGCTGCTTGGCTTTTCGGTTGTAGTGAATGTGAGTGGATTTATTACCGGTGCGGCAGCTGTATTTTCTGCATGGTTTCACCTTCCGTCAGTGGTCGGAATGCTGCTCTTTTATGTATTGGCAGCAAGTGTGGTCTATATCGGAATGAAACTGGTTGGAATTTGTGAGAAAATTGCAGTGATTTCCATGTTTGGAGTCATAGGGATCCTTTTTGTAGCAACGATGCTTTCAGAGACAACAGAGCTTTCGACAAAGTTCTATTCGAATAACAATATGCTGGCACTTTATAGCATGATTGCATTTTCATTATCTGCTGTTATGTCTGTGCCACAGGTTGTGAAAGGTCTAGAAGGAGACGAAAAAGGTATTCGCAGAGCGATTGCAGCCGGCACGGGATTGAATATGGGATTGATCCTTTTGATCACATTTATGACGCTTCTGGGATGTTCTAATGTGACAGAGAATGGAGCACTGGTGGATCTTTCCGGCCATCTTGGCGGATGGGTCAGCATTATCGGATATGTTTTTTCACTGTTGGCTCTTGCAACATCTTTCTGGGCAAATACACTGAATCTTCGAGATATTGTGAATGAACAGACGAAATGGGGCGAGAAGATCAGCTGGCTTGCAGCTACATTACCTTGTCTTGTGATCGCACTTGTGGGAGTGCAGAGCTTTGTAGGGTTTACAAGAATGGCAAGTGTGGTCCAGGTTCTGACAGGAGTAGGAGTGATTGTTGCATACAATCGTTCCAGAAAACGTGCGGGAACTAGCTTGATCTGCGGAAGACTTGGTAGTTTGCCGTTCCAGATATTAGCAGTAGCAGCGTCGTTGGTAGCATCTGTAGGAGCAGTACTTACGGTGACAGTATGAAATTACAAATATGTTATTACAAAAGTTGATGAAGAAGGAGATTAGAAAATGCAAGGACAGATTGAAGGGAATAGTAGTATTTTAGAAAGATTTGAATTCAGGGATATTAGACAGGAAGAGGCAGATCAGGCAGTCTTGATTGAGAAAATTTGTTTTCCGCCAAATGAAGCATGTTCTGAGAAACACATGAAGGAGCGAATCGGTGTGACTCCAGAATTGTTTTTAGTCGCGGTAGATAAAACAACTGGGAAGTTAGCAGGATTTTTGAATGGAATTGCAACGGATGAGGAAAAATTCCGAGATGAATTTTTTACAGATGCATCTTTGAATAATCCAAAAGGAAAGAAAGTTATGATCCTTGGCTTAGATGTATTACCGGAGTATCGAGGACAAGGTCTGGCACGAGAAATTGTAAGATGTTATCTGCAAAGAGAAGAAGAAAAGGGAAGAAAAGAAATTGTTCTTACCTGCCTGGATGAAAAAGTAGAGATGTATAAAAGATTTGGGTTTGTAGATCTGGGAATGTCAGATTCTGTCTGGGGTGGAGAAGAATGGCATGAAATGACATATTATCTGAGATAGAAGTAAATAACGAATGATAGTGAAAGCTGTAAAGTCTAATGGAAAATATTTGCCAAAGACTTTACAGCTTTTTTCTAAAAATGTATGATAAGAAAGGAAAATGAAAAACATGAGATAGATAAGACGAGGAGAAAATATCATGGAATATTGGGATATTTATGATGCAGAGAAACGGCCGACCGGAAGAACAATGAAGCGAAATGACTGGTGCTTAAAGGATGGGGAATACCATCTGACAGTGCTTGGAGTTGTGGCAAGACCGGATGGAACATATCTGATCACGAAACGTGTAATGACAAAAGCGTGGGCACCGGGTTGGTGGGAAGTATCCGGCGGTGCAGCGCAGGCAGGAGAGTCTTCTGAGGAAGCGGTATGCCGTGAAGTGAGAGAAGAGACAGGATTAGATATTTCTAATGCAGAAGGCGGATATGTATTTACTTATAAGCGAGAAAATCCGGGCGAGGGTGATAATTATTTTGTTGATGTATATCGCTTTGTGCTTGATATTGATGAGAATGATCTGAAACTTCAGACAGAAGAAACAGATGGATATATGTTCGCAACTAAGGAGGAGATTGAAAACTTTGCCAAGGAGGGAATCTTCCTTCATTATGACAGCATTAAGAGAGTGTTTGAACAGTTACAATAATTTATAGAATGAGGAAAAGTTATGCATTCAGAAAAGAAGAAAAACAGATTTGAAATTGATATGTGCAATGGCTCGATCATGAATAAGCTGATTTCTTTTTCAATTCCGCTGATGATATCTGGAATTCTGCAGCTTGCATTTAACGCAGTGGATATTGTTGTGGTAGGAAGATTCAGTGGAAGTGAGTCACTGGCAGCAGTCGGATCAACCACAGCACTGATCAATGTATTTACGAACCTATTTATAGGAATATCTCTTGGAGCAAATGTGCTTGCAGCCAGGTTCTATGCGGCAGGGCGCGAGAAAGAGATGTCGGAGACGGTGCACACAGCGATTACATTTGCGATTATAAGCGGAGTTGTGATGGCATTAGTTGGATTGTTCTTTTCCAGAGGAGCACTTGAGTTGATGGGAACACCGGATAATGTGATCAATCTTTCGACACTATATATGAAGATCTATTTCCTGGGAATGCCGTTTTTTATGTTATATAATTACGGAGCGGCAATCTTAAGAGCGGTTGGAGATACGAAACGACCACTTTTGTTTTTGATTGTAGCAGGTGTGATTAACGCATGTTTAAATCTTTTACTTGTAATTGCTTTTCATTTAGGAGTAGCGGGCGTTGCAATTGCAACTGTGACAGCACAGTTTGTATCGTGTGTATTGGTATTGCGTTGCCTGTATAAATCAGACAGCAGTTATCAGCTTCGCTTCTCGAAGCTAATGATAAAAAAAGTATATTTAGGACAGATCTTTCAGGTTGGAATTCCGGCAGGAATTCAGAGTACTGTGATCAATTTCTCAAATGTACTTCTGCAGTCATCGGTCAATTCTTTCGGATCCGTGGCGATGGCAGGATATACGGCAGCGAATAACATTTTTGGATTTTTATATGCATCGATCAATGCAGTGACACAGGCATGTATGAGTTTTACAAGCCAGAATTACGGAGTCGGAAAATGGAAACGAATGGACAGAGTCTTAGTTGACTGCCTGATTCTTTCCACAACGATTGCATTAATTCTTGGTGGAGGTGCGTATCTCTTTGGACCGGAGCTTTTGAAGATTTATACTGATGATCCTCAGGTTATCAGCTGTGGTATGGAGATTCTTCTATATACAACAGTTACTTATTTTCTGTGCGGATGGATGGATCTGTTCCCGGGATCTCTTCGTGGAATGGGAAAATCAATTGTGCCGATGATACTTTCCGTAATCGGAACAGTCGGAACGAGAATCGTCTGGATCTTTGGAATATTTCCAAGATTCAGATCATTGAAGATTTTGTTTATTTCCTATCCGGTATCCTGGATCATTACGATCATCCTGCAGGTGATTTGCTTTATTTTTGTCAGAAGAATCGTTTATGCGCCACTGAAAAAACGAGAGGCTGCTATATAATGAAAAAAGAAATGCTTTATTTCCCAAAATATAAGAGGGAATAAAGCATTTCTTTTTTTATTACAGCATTTTGTAAATGATAATTATTGACAAATCCAACATCCTGGAATAAGCTAGTTTTGTATAACTAATTGATAAAAAATCGCAATAAGCTAAAGAGGATGATAAAAAAATGACATTAAAAGAATTAGCGATTGGAAAGAGTGCTGTGATCAGGACAGTTGGGGCTTCCGGTGCGTTACGACAGCATTTTTTGGATATGGGTATGATTCCGGGTGCGGAAGTTACGGTGGTAAAGTTTGCACCGATGGGAGACCCAATGGAATTGCAGGTACATGGATATGAACTGACACTTCGTCTTGCAGAGGCAGAACAGATTGAAGTTGAGGAAATCAGCGAGAGAACAAACAGCCATTCCCGTGGAGAACGTTTGAAACCGGTAGATCATCCGGGACTTGGAGAAGAAGGAAAGTATCATTCTGAAGAAGATGCTAATCCGTTACCGGATGGAACAGTGCTTACTTATGCCCTGGTAGGAAATCAGAACTGTGGAAAGACAACGTTGTTTAATCAGCTCACAGGAGCAAATCAGCATGTAGGAAACTTCCCAGGAGTAACAGTAGACCGTAAGGATGGAACAATCAAAGGTTATCCGAATACGAATGTGACAGACCTTCCGGGAATTTATTCAATGTCTCCATACAGCAGTGAGGAGATTGTTTCAAGAAATTTTGTGTTGAATGAACATCCGAAAGCAATCATCAATATTGTGGATGCAACGAATATTGAGCGAAATCTCTATCTGACAATGCAGCTTCTTGAAATGGATATCCCGATGGTAGTAGCTTTGAATATGATGGACGAGGTGATTGGAAATCATGGATCTATCGATGTGAATACAATGGAAGCACTGCTTGGAGTTCCGATTATTCCGATTTCGGCAGCGAAGAACGAAGGTGTGGATGAAGTAATACGTCATGCACTTCATGTGGCAAAATACCAGGAGCGTCCGCTGCGTCAGGATTTCTGTGATAAAAGTGATCATGACGGTGCGGTCCACAGATGTATCCATGCAGTGATTCATCTGATTGAAGACCATGCAGAAGAAGCAAAGCTGCCGGTACGTTTTGCCGCAACGAAGGCAATCGAGGGGGATCCGCTGATCTTAGAACAGTTAAAGCTTGATCAGAATGAGTTGGATATGCTTGAGCATATTGTACAGCAGATGGAGACGGAACGTGAGGTTGACCGAAGTGCGGCAATCGCAGATATGCGATTCGATTTTATTGAACGTCTCTGTGAGCAGACGGTTGTAAAACCGAAAGAGAGTAAAGAACGTGTCAGAAGTGAGAAGATAGACAAAATCTTGACAGGAAAATATACAGCGATCCCATGCTTTATCGGAATCATGGTGCTTGTATTTTATTTGACATTTAATGTAATCGGTGCATTTCTGCAAGGAATTCTGGAAATGGGAATTGATCAGTTGTCAAGAATGGCTGAGGCGGGACTGCTCACACTCAATGTAAATGATGCAATCCGAAGTCTTGTGATCGACGGAATCTTTACAGGAGTAGGAAGCGTGCTTAGTTTTCTTCCGATTATTGTTACTTTGTTCTTCTTCCTCTCTATGATGGAAGACAGTGGATATATCGCGCGTGTGGCATTTGTAATGGATAAACTGCTTCGTAAGATAGGTCTTTCCGGTCGAAGCATTGTGCCGATGTTGATCGGATTCGGATGTACAGTTCCGGCAGTTATGGCAACAAGAACATTGACCAGTGAGAGGGACCGTAAGATGACGATCCTTCTGACACCGTTTATGAGCTGTACAGCAAAACTTCCGATTTATGCATTCTTTGTAAGTACATTTTTCCCGGGTAAGGGCGGACTGATCATGTCGGGTCTGTACGTGCTTGGAATTGTAGTTGGAATTTTAATCGCATTCCTTTATCGAGGAACTCTGTTTAAAGGAGAACCGGTACCATTTGTTATGGAACTTCCGAATTATCGTCTGCCGGGTGCGAAGAATGTGGCACAGCTTCTTTGGGAGAAAGCGAAAGATTTTTTACAGAAAGCATTTACAGTTATTCTGATGGCAACGATTGTTGTATGGTTCTTGCAGAGTTTTGACTTGCATCTGAACCTTGTGGAGAATTCAGCAGATAGTATTCTTGCTATGATAGCAGGTGCACTTGTTCCAATCCTTCGTCCGCTTGGACTGGGAGACTGGAGAATCTGTACAGCACTGATCAGTGGGTTTATGGCGAAAGAAAGTGTAGTATCTACACTTGAGGTATTGTTCGGAGGTGGAATTGCATCCGTACTGACTCCATTGTCAGCAGGTGTTTTGCTTGTATTCAGTCTGCTTTATACACCGTGTGTTGCAGCGGTCGCATCAGTAAAGCGTGAGCTTGGTGCAAAATGGGCTGTCGGAATGGTATTCTGGCAGTGTCTGATCGCATGGGTTGTGGCAATCATCACGAGAGGAATCGGAATGCTGCTTTTCTAATGGGGAAAGCTGTTACTGTGACAGTAACGAAATGTCTCGGAATAAATCGTCTGGGAATAAATGATAAAATTTATTGACAAAACAGAATTCATTCGTTATAGTAAGAAACGATGTGTCAGTGAGGCAGTTGTTCATGAGACGAACCGAGCCGAAAGATAAATTAAATATATTCCGTGAGGGAGTAGTTCGCATGAAAATGTGATTTGTCAACATACCGGTGAGAATGAGTTTTAAAAGATCACCTGGCAAATCTTAAAGAATGAGACTCATGTATGTTTTAAATAAGAGGACGAGTTTGTTATGTCAAGCAGGCAGTTCTCTTATCATAGAACATACGTGGGTCTCTTTGTTTTTATATATTAGGAAAGTCCTTTCCTAATATATAAAAAACGCTCCGCTCAGGATGCGCACTGCAATTGTAGCGGAACAGATACAGAAGAAAAAAGAAAAGAGGAGAAACATGGCACTATTTATCGAGCTTTTGTTGATGGGGGTCGGGCTTGCGATGGATGCATTCGCAGTGTCTGTCTGTAAGGGCCTTGGAATGAAGAAGCTGAATAAGAAACAGGCGGTAGTGATCGGATTGTATTTTGGAGGGTTCCAGGCATTAATGCCGCTTGTGGGATGGATTCTTGGAATTCAGTTCCAAAAGTATATTACAAGTATTGATCACTGGATCGCATTTATTCTGCTTGGCTTTATCGGTGGGAAAATGATTCTGGAGGCAGTAAAAGAATGGAACGAAGAAGATATTGTTGAAGTAAAAGATCAGCCGTTGGATCATAGAAATATGTTTGTACTTGCCGTTGCGACGAGTATCGATGCGCTGGCAGTCGGAATCACATTTGCATTTCTGGACACACCGATTCTTGAGGCAATTACGATCATCGGAATTACGACAATGATTATTTCTATTGTTGGTGTAGTGATTGGAAATTATTTTGGTGGGAAATATAAACATAAGGCAGAACTGGTTGGTGGAATCCTCCTGGTGCTTTTAGGTGTTAGGATTTTGATCCAGCATCTGTCTGGATTAGCATAAAATGAGGTTGAATATAGTATAGCAGAAAGGAAATAAAAGATGAGTGATTTGTTTCAAAGTGTGCCATTTGCAGTGGTACTTTTAATTATTGGATTTGTGTTTCTTGTAAAAGGTGCAGATGCATTTGTTGAGGGGTGTAGCAGTATCGCAAGACGGTATCATGTTCCGTCACTGATCATCGGAATGACGATTGTGGCGATGGGGACGAGCCTTCCGGAGACTGCGGTCAGTGTGACGGCAGCAGTTACGGGAAACAATGCACTTGCAGTCAGTAATGCGGTAGGATCTAATATTTTCAATCTCATGGTTGTAGTCGGAGCCTGCACGCTTTTTACTTCCGTGGCAGTTCAGATTAATACGTTAAAGATTGATTTTCCGATATCTATTCTGTGTGCGGTATTGCTTCTGATTCTTGGTGCAGCCGGAATGTCACTGGGACATATAGATGGAGTTGTATTTATTATCTTATTCCTGGCGTTTATCCTCTACATGATCCGCTCAGCACAGACATCTCGTGAGAAAAATGTGGAGCCGGGAGTGGAAGAGGAAGAGTATCTTCTGGAAGCGGAGGAGATTCAGGAAATGTCTATGGGAAAGAGTGTGATTTACATTATTCTCGGCGCAGTAGCGATTGCGGTCGGAAGTGACTGGGTAGTAGACGGTGCCTGTACAGTTGCGGCGGCAATTGGAATCAGTCAGACTCTGATCGGTCTTACTGTAGTTGCATTTGGAACAAGCCTTCCGGAGCTGGTTACATCGATTGTAGCAGCAAAAAAAGGTGAGGTGGATATGGCACTTGGAAATGTAATCGGTTCCAATATCTTTAATATTCTCATGGTGCTTGGTATTGCGGCAGCAATTTCACCGGTCGCATTTTTGACAGAAAATATCATTGATATTGCAGTGCTGATCGTGTTCAGTGTTATTGGATGGATCATGGCATGGACGAAAAGAGAACTTAATAGAAAAGAAGGTATTATCATGTTACTTCTTTATGCAGTGTATGTTGTGTACATTTGTATGAGATAGTTTGTGATAACTCTGAAAAAAGGATTATGTGAAGGGCAAAAAGTACTTGTGCCAATCACATAATCCTTTTTTAGTTTCCTATAATTAATGCAAAGTAGCCCCAGTCCCATAAGAGGGATTCGAAACTGTTTTCCAGATATTCATAAATATCAGCTGTTTCATATCCGGTCATTCGTGTAATGATCACAAGATATTGTCTCAACGTTTCGTAAGAAATTTCAGAAACGTTTGCGTCTGTGCCATCCAGCATCCATCTTAAGAAAACGCTGTGGCGGAACGCCGCGTATTCAAGCGCGCTCCATTGCATCTGCACGAGCATATTTTCGAGGTCATTTCCAGGAAGCAGGAGATCGGAGAAAATCTCGTTGCGCAGAAAATTGCGAAGCAGTGGTTCATAAGGGCTCAAGTATTGTGTGAATTGTTCCCATTGTTCCAGTAAAGTGGATTCGTAAGCTTTAGTATCATCAGGATTTTCAGTACTGTCCGAAAGGGCTTCCGATATTTCTTCAGCCAAAGCAAGAATTGGATTCAGAGTATCCTGATAGAGCCCTTCTTTTTGATAGTTTACGGAAAGATCTTGTAACAGTTCGTTACATTCACAGATCAGATCCAAAGGTGGAAGGTCTATATCTGAGATCGCATTTCCAAGTTCTCTCACTGTGCTATCAGAAAAATAATCTTCTAACAGTTCTTTTGTTAATGGCTGATGCTGGTATAATTCCTGAAGAATATAGAAGCTTTCCAAAAGTTCCTCTTCAATTGTTCTGGAAGAATCATCTAAAAGATTGAGTAGTTTTTCACGCAAGAGGAAAAGGACAGAAGTATCTGTATCGCCAGTATCGGACAAAGTGTCTGATACATTTGGGAAATGCAGGGACTTCTGTTTGTTCCACAGGTCAATCACTGCAGGGCAGCAAGGCATCAGCATTTTCTCGTTATGTGTCGGAAAGCGATGCTCCTCTCGTGGAAATGTAGTGCACGTTTCTGATAGGACTTTGTCGCCGTAAGCAACAACAAGGCGGCAGAGCTTCTCAGAGTTAAGGAATGGACAGCGATGATCACTGTCCAGACCTATCACACGCTGTCCATCTTTTTTAATCGTATAAGCGCTTAAATTTTTCTTTTGTTCAGGTACGGTTTCCGGAGCCTGGAGTTTCTTCCATTTACGGTTCGTATCTGCATCGACGCCAATCTTCCATTCCTGGCAGCAGGTGATCGGACAGCGGTCGGCGATGCAGGTGAACTTAGAATAATAATCAGGTATCAAATAATTAATTTCTGTCATTACGGTCATGGAATTCTGTATGCTGCCCAACATATTTGTATGCCGGACGGATAATCTTACCGGCATTTAACAGTTCTTCCAGACGATGTGCACTCCACCCGGTGATACGTGCAATCGCGAAGAGTGGTGTGAAAAGTTCTTCCGGAATATTCAGCATTGTATAAACAAATCCGCTGTAGAAGTCAACATTAGCACAGACAGGTTTCAGCATCTTTCTGTGTGTCATGATCTCTTCACCGGCGATTCTTTCTACGCGGTCATAAAGTGCGAATTCATCTTCAAGTCCCTTTTCAGAAGCAAGCTTCTGTGCATAGCTCTTCAAAATCTTTTCTCTTGGGTCGGAGATTGTGTAGACTGCGTGTCCCATTCCATAGATCAGTCCCGTCTTATCAAAGGCTTTTTTATCAAGAATCAGGCGGAGATACTCACGAATCTCATCTTCGTTAGTCCAGTCTTTGACAGACTTCTTAATATCATCAAACATCCCCTGCGCTTTCAGGTTTGCACCACCATGACGAGGTCCTTTCAGAGAACCGATGGAAGCAGCGATTGCAGAATAAGTATCTGTTCCTGAAGAAGTAACAACGTGAGTTGTGAAAGTAGAGTTGTTACCACCACCGTGCTCTGCATGAAGGATCAGTGCAACATCAAGAACCTTGGCTTCTAGTTCTGTATACTGTCCATCCGGACGAAGCATGTACAAAATATTTTCGGCAAGAGAGCGTCCTTTCTCCGGATTACGGATCAGAAGTGTCTCATCTTTACGGAAATGTCTGTATGCATGATAAGAATATACTGCGATCAGTGGAAGCTTTGCAATAAGTTCAAGAGCCTGACGCAGTGCATTTTCAACAGAAATATCTTCCGGGTTCTCATCATATGTATATAAAGTAAGAACACAGCGCTGGAGTGCGTTCATGATGTTAGAGCTTGAGGCCTTCATGACAACGTCACGAACAAAACGTCCGCTTAGATCTTCTAATTCAAATAAAACTTTCAGAAAATGCTCTAATTCATCTTTTTTTGGAAGACGTCCGAAAAGGAGCAGGAAAGTTGTCTCCTCAAATCCAAAACGTTTGCCTTTCAGACCGTTGATAAGGTCATTGACATTGATTCCCTGATAGTAAAGTCCACCTTCAGCAGGAATTTTACGTCCGTTTACAACATCAAATCCACAGACATCGGATACTTCAGTCAGTCCGGTAAGAACTCCTCGGCCGGTTGAATCACGAAGTCCGCGCTTTACATCATATTCTTCATAAAGATTCGGATCAATGCGGTGTCCTTTCAAAAGTGTTTTCTCTAAATAGTCCATATCACTGCGCAGATCGTCAGTGTTTGCAATTAATATATCATTTGAATTCATAGTTTTCATCCTCACAATACATATATGTTTTCTAGTGTCTTGATAGTGCATTTTAATGTAATTATAAACAGTTGAGGTGAAATTTGCAAGAAATATATATGTATTCTTGCAAAAACATGAAAAAAATCAAGAAAAGTACGCATAAAACAGAATAAAATGAATATTGAATTGTTAGATAACTCAAAAATAAGAATGCTTAAATGAATTTTCTGAATCGTCAGAAAGAAAATGATGTGGATGTGGTCATACCAGATGCCAAAACGCAAATCTATTGTAAAAATACAAAAATACGGAGAGATATTTTATTATAAAGTGCTGAAAAATAGGAGAAACAGGTGCATTTATTGACGCATAATAATAAGAAGAGTATAATGTTAAAAAGATAACAATAGGTTGGTATAACCAATTAAAAGAAGGAGGGGGATAATTATGTTATTCCAAATTTATGGCGATGGTGCCGGTTGGCAGCTGTTAGGGTGGGTACTGGTGTTTGCCGGACTTGTTCTTGCAAATGAATTTGCAAGACGTACAAAAATCGGTGGACTGATCTGTTTTGGAGCTATTCCGGCTATACTTACAGTGTATTTCATCGCAATCTATATCTGTGCAGCAAATGGTGCAGAATGGGCACTGAATAACGATACTTATGTACATATGACAAGCTGGTTCCATTATGCAAAATTGTATGCTGCAACAGCAGGGTGTATTGGTTTTATGATGCTGAAATACAAATGGGGAATTGGTAAGACAGAATGGTTCAAAGTATTCCCGTTTGCAATCGTTGCAATCAATATTCTGATTGCAGTAGTAAGTGATTTCGAATCAGGAATTCGTGGATTCATGGCTATGAAAGAATTCGGTGACCGCTGGTGGCTGTCTTCAGAAAATGTATGGCTCTATGGTGGATGGTGGAACTGGGTGAACGGAATTGCCGGAATCCTGAATATCTTCTGTATGACAGGATGGTGGGGAATCTACACATCCAAGAAACATGATGATATGCTTTGGCCGGATATGACATGGTGCTTTATCATTGCATATGATCTGTGGAATTTTGAGTACACATACAATAACCTGACAACACATGCATTCTACTGTGGTGTTGCATTGCTTCTTGCTCCAACATTTGCAAATATGTTCTGGAACAAGGGTGGCTGGATCCAGAACCGCGCGAATACACTGGCACTGTGGTGTATGTTTGCTCAGGTATTCCCATTATTCCAGGATGCAAGCCGTTTCTCAGTAATTCCGGCTCTGTATTCTGACGGATTCATGGATGCAGCAGTAAGACCGACAAGTGCTAATCCAACCATGCAGGGTGTGATCGCGGTAATTGCACTTGCAGCGAATGTGATCTGTCTGGCTGCAATTATTAAGAGAGCAAAACAGCAGAAGAAGAATCCTTATAAGAATGAGATCTTTACAGATCAGAAGGATTATAAGGAAGCAATGGCGAGAGCAGAAGTTTAAATTTGTATTTAGACGTTTGAATTCTGAGTAATGAAGCAAAAACTTTTGTTGGATAAGGGCGTGATGTGGATACTTTATTGCATCGGACACCGGCCCGCTCCTCTTCATCCCTTTGAATGAATGTAACGAAAAAGCCCAAACAGGTATCGTGAGTGATTTCTGTTTGGGCTTTTTCTAACATTCAGAACAAAGTGTATTCAGAACCGCTCCTGCCTTAAAATGTGTCCTCAACAATAAAGTATCCACATCACTTACATTATCCAGGACAGAAGGGATTGCCGTGGAACGAATTCAACACTTAAATACAGAATTTCCTATGCTGACTGAAAGGGAAGTTTATCGACTTATTCTTATCATTCCTGATCTGATGAATCTGAGTATATCTTCTCGTTTACGTGCACCAAATCAAAATTTACAATTCATAGTAAATCTGATGTTCCCCATCAATGCAGTCTTGCATGGATTTCTGAACCCATGCAATCGCTCCTTGGGTGTCTCGGTCTCGGATATAGGTCCAGGTCTTATAATTGCTTCGATATAATTCTTCTATCCCATAGAGTTCACAATAACGTTCCCACATATTAAAAATCGGTGCTCGGAAAGATTGGAAAATAAGTGGAATCAATGTATTTCCGGAAATTAGGGCAAACTCGTGTTGGAATTCGTAAGCAGCTTCAATGGCAGTGGTGACATCTTGTGCATCACGGATCTGATTAACGAATTCGAGGAGACGCTGGATGTTTTTGTCGCTGATCGTGTCGATGGCGAGCTGTGCAGCAAGTGTATCAAGCGCAATGCGGACTTCGAAGATGGAACGAATCTCCTGATCACGCATGCGTCCGCCGTTGTAATTCATGATCGCAATCAATGTATCCAGAGTCCCTTTTCTGCGAAAATCTGCTACATAAGTTCCACTGCGGGGTTTTACGGTGAGGAATCCTTTCTTCTCCAGCTCACTGATCCCGCTGTTGACAACCGCACGGCTGACCTGCATCATTTCAGCAAGCTGGCGTTCCGGCGGAAGTTTCTCTCCGACCGGTAGCTTGCCGGAAAGAATCAGATGTTCTAATTGTTCAATAAACAGATCCCTCAGGGAAGGGGAACTGATCTTCTGAAATTCCATAATAAATTCTCCGTTTCGTAAGCGTTATCTTCACAAAGTGTGTTTTGATGAGATAAAAATGTTGAAAATTTCGTAAAAAATAACGTTTATTGTTGATAAGTTTATTATAGGGAAAACAGGCGGTGGATTCAATACTCTATATTTATATCAGCTGGGAGATGACTCCCATCTCTATAGGTGGTGAGAAACAAGCTAGTATCAGTGGTGGGAGTCATCTCCCAGCTGATATAGTCTTTGGCAAGACCACAGAGATGCGCAGAAGAATGCCGAGGAATTCTTGAAATGCAAGGAGATTGTGGTATTATAGTTAGAGTAAATTGTGCGAGTATATCAGATATGAGAGGAACAATCATGGTAAAGATAGATTTGATCACAGGTTTTCTGGGGGCAGGAAAGACAACATTTATAAAAGAGTATGCATCCTACCTGCTTCGTCAGGGTCTGAATATCGGAATTCTGGAAAATGATTTCGGTGCGGTGAATGTGGATATGATGCTTCTTCAGGAGCTGCAGGGAGAAAAATGTGAACTGGAAATGATTTCCGGAGGGTGTGATAAAGAGACACACCGCAGACGATTCAAGACAAAGCTGATCTCTATGGCAATGTGTGGATATGACAGAGTAATCGTGGAGCCGTCGGGAATCTATGACGTGGATGAATTTTTTGATGGATTAAGAGAAGAACCTCTGGATCGGTGGTACGAAATCGGAAGTGTGATCACAATCGTAGATGCGGGACTGGAAGAAAATCTGTCAGATCAGGCGGAATATTTGCTGGGATCTGAGGCGGCGGATGCGGGTGTGATCGTGCTGAGCAGGCTGGATAAGGACAATGCTTGTGAAGAACAGGAAAACAGAATTATTTCACATGTCAATCGTTCTCTTGAACGCATTGGATGTACCAGAAGAATTGAAAAAGAAGTGATCGCAAAAGACTGGGATATGCTGACAGAGGAAGATTTTGCACAGATTCAGAACAGCAGCTATCAGATTGAGTCATTTCGCAGACCGGAAGGTACAGAAAAGGATGGATTCCAGACCTTATATTTTATGAATCTGAATCGGACAGAAGAAGAACTGATTCCGGCTGTGGAAAAGCTGTTTGGTAAACGTGGATACACAGATGATTCTGAAAAAGAAAACAATAAAAATCTTAATGATATCGGAAGAGTGTTCCGTGTAAAAGGATTTATGAAGAATCAATCCGGAGACTGGATGGAGCTGAATGCGACAACGCAGAAGATGACAGTAAATCCAATCAAAGAAGGACAGGAGATTCTGATCGTGATCGGTGAGGATTTGAAAGAAGACAAGATTCGTGAGTGCCTGGAAGACAAATGCACTGAGGGAGCGGAAAATGAGTGAAATTCAATTGCCGGAAGCATTTTTGAAATTAGGAGAAGTGCTGGAACAAGGACAGTTTGAACTGCTTTTTACAGAAGAAAAACTACGGCTGGTTTATTTGATGAACGATGCGGTAGAGAGCTTTCTTGTCTTTGAAAATGCAAGGATGACAGGTCAGTATAGAGAGGATTATGAAGGTGAACTAGAAGCGGAGTTAAGTGTAACAGAAGAACCGGAGGAGTCCTATGTCCTTGTAGTTCATCAGGGTGAGACCGTGGTTACGATTTTTTTTGAGGATTTAAGTGAAGAAGTACACTTATATGACTATGGAGAAATCGGACATTTCTGGGTGAAAGGTGCGGAATATCTGCGTCAGATAGAATATAAGATTGCAATCGTACGGGATAAACTGGATTATCTGGGAGCAAAATACTGTAATCAGACGGAGCGGAAACTAGCTGTACTGACAGACTTTCCGCCGCTGAATTATTGCTGTTATCCGGCAGTTTCAGAGCAATATGTAGTTCCAAGGGAAAATCCGTGGGTACCGTCGGCAGAAGCACATCAAGTGATGCAGGAGCTTGCGGCAACAGTAGAAGATAAAAAATTACTAAGATGTCTAAAGTTTTATCAGAAACATCCATGGAAGCGGAGTGCAAAAAAGATTGCCGGGATGTTGCAGGAAAAGCGTCATGCAGAAGTCACAGATCTTTTGATGGAAGAACTGAAGATGGCAGCAGCAAATTACCCGAGAAGAAAATTCACAGATGAGGAAGAAAATCAGAATCGTAAGACTGAGAAGAGAGCATCAGAGCGGAAACGAGAGTTAGAAGAACAGGGATTTCGGATAAATATATTTCGTGAGGAACCATTTATTGCATCAAGAGATTCACTCCAATACAAAATCAGTCTGATGATCTGGGAAAAGAAAGGAAAAAAACAAAAAGTTCAGATAGAAGAATTTTCTGCTGACCGGAGAGGATAAGTATGGAACCATTTTATTATAGTAAGATGAACAAGATGCAGCAGGCGGCGTATCATGCAATCTGCCAGGGGGTCTTGCAGATGGAAAAGGAGATTCAGGTACCGCGTATGAGCGGAGAAGAATTGTATAATGTATTCTTCCGGATGCGCCTGGATCATCCGGAGATTTTCTGGGCAACGGGATTTAAGTATCGTTATTATCAGGAATCGCCGAACATTCAGTTTCTGCCGGAATATTTGTTTGACCGGGCGAAGGTGAAAGAACATCAGAAGGCAATGAAATCCAGAGTAGAGAAACTTGCACGACCGGCGCAGAAATTATCAGAATCAGAGAAAGAAAAATACATTCATGATTTCATTTGCGAGAATGTAAAATATGATAAATTGAAGAAACCTTATTCACATGAAATTATTGGTCCGTTAGGACAGGGTGTCGGAGTTTGTGAGGGGATTGCAAAAGCGGTGAAAGTGCTGTGCGATGAGCTTGGAGTCTGGTGTATGATCGCTATTTGCGGGAATAATCCGGATAAGGGAATCAAATACCGTCATACATGGAATATCGTGCGGATTAATGGAAAATATTATCATTTAGATGCGACATTTGATAATACACTTACAAGAAACTGTACGATCGGAGAAGAAATCCGTTATGATTATTTCAATCTGGAAGATAAATCGATTTTCCGGGATCATGAGCCTTTGATCGCTCCGGCTATGAAGTGTACGGACGGAGATCATTTCTATTATAAAGAAAAGAAACTGTCTTTTACAAAACCGGAAGAAGTTTACAAAAGAGCACTTCAGATGGCAAAGAAAGGAAGAATTCTGACGTTTCACTGGCGCGGAGGTTATCTGACAAAAACAGTTCTGGAAGAATTGCTTGATCTGATTGAAAAAGCAGGTGCGGAGAAAGGGAAGAAACCAAGAATCAGCCTTAACTGGCCACAGGCAGTGATTCGTTTTGGGTATGTTGATGCAGAGATAGCAGGAAGTAGCACAGCAGAAGAAGTGCAAATGGAAGAAGCGAATGAAGGTGAGATGCATTCTGACTAAAATACATATGTTATATATGCTTCAGACCGAGATCGGTATCAGAGTGACAGTTGAGAATTTACAAGAAAAAGTTAGTGTGATAGAATAGGATTGAACCGTGAAAGTTGTCGATATCTGTAGGATATAAGCGGGAGAAGAAACAACTTTCAAAAACCAAAGATGGTGACAAAAGAGAGGTTAAACAGATGATAATTGTAAAAACATACAGAGGACATATTCGTAACTGGGAAGAACTTTGTGAGAGACTTGGAATTGATCTTACACTTTCCAGAGAAGAAAGAGAACATGAGATTTTGATTAAGGCATATCAGACATGGGGATGCGAGATGGCAGATCATATGCACGGAATGTTTGCATTTGCTCTGTGGGATGAGGAAGAGCAGAAACTTTTCTGTCTGAGAGATCAGTTTGGAACAAAACCATTCTATTACTATGAGACAGAAGATGGAGAGCTTCTTTATGGAACGATGATCCGTGATATTATCGATCAGCCGGGATTTAAGAAAGAACTGAATGAAGAGATGCTTCAGCTGTATTTAAGTCTGACCTATGTTGCCGGAGAAAATACATTTTTCCGTGGACTGAAAAAACTGTTGCCGGGACGCTATCTGATCTGGCAGGATGGAAAGCTTGAGATTCACAGATACTGGAAACCGGAATTTCATCCGGATGAGAGTAAGACTCTGGAAGATTGGGCTGATGAGATCCATAATACTCTGAAAGAAATCATGCCGGAAGTGAAGACCGCAGATGAGAGAGTGGAGTCATTCCTGTCAGGTGGTGTAGATTCTTCCTATGTGCTTGCAATGTCTGATGCAGAACGGGCAGACTGTTGTGGATATGAGGAAGAGAGATTTGATGAATCTGTTCTTGCAGAGAAGACAGCACAGCTTCTTGGAAGAAAATTTTCCAGAAGTATCATTACACCGGAGCAGTTCTTTGATATTGTACCTTATGTTATGTACAATATGGAGCAACCACTTGGAGATGCATCTGCGATTGTATTTACACTTGGATGTAATGCAACAGCAGAACATACGAAGATCTGTTATTCCGGAGAGGGTTCTGACGAATTCTTCGGTGGTTATAACATGTACAGAAACGCAGAACGTTATGGTGAGAATCTGAAGAATTTCTATGTTGGAAATACCAATATCATGAAAGAAGACGAGAAGCAGAAGATTCTTAAGAAATACGATCCAGACGTACTGCCGATTGAACTTGCACGAGGAATCTACGAGGAGACAGAAGGTCTTGATCCGTTGACAAAGATGTCTGATGTAGATATTCAGATCTGGCTGGAAGGTGATATTTACCTGAATGTTGATAAGATGAGTACAGCAGCCGGACTTGAGATCCGTATGCCGTTGACAGATAGAAGAATTTTTGATATCGCATCTCGTATGC
>NZ_JAJCNG010000026.1:0-37801 GCF_020561005.1 Mediterraneibacter sp. 210702-DFI.3.120
ATCCCTCACCTTCTTTGATCTCACCTGCATACATCTTACTCAGATAATAAACAGATCGATTTGCCCAGCAATCAAAGGCTTCTACCTGCATCTCAAAATCAATCTGTTCTCCATCCTTCAGTTTCACCCGGACATCTAAGATTCCATACTTATCATCTTTCGATTCTTTTCTGAGAATTGTAGGCATAAGTTCTGTGTTCTCCACCTCGCTGGATGGAACATTTAATAATGCTGCAATGATATTCTTACGGATGTTGTCATTCTGCATCTATTCCTTGAAGCAGAAATCTACCGTTGGAAGCATGATAAAGTCTTCCGGCTTCGCTTTCGATGCTTTACAATGTGATGATGCTTGCCTGGTTGATACACTTTTCTTGTTTTCTTTCATAGAATTCTCCTCTCTTCTGTGCAATGAATGATTGCCTGAAGTAGAGGATTCTAAAGTTATATTTATCTTAACACAAGATAGTTTTCTATGGAAGTAACTATCCCTTAAAATCAGATATTTGAGAAACAATAACGCGAAACTCACTCCATCACATAATCTTCAAACAATATTCATCTTTTTGGTTTTGTCATCGGATTATCTGCTCGAAAATCTGAGTTTTTTGAATAATTACCGATTTGGTTCATAGATCTTTTTACAGTTCATCAGAATGATGACTGCGTGGTATTAGATTAGCATGAGAATTCTATTATTGCAAGCTGAATTTTTTAATGCTCTAGTATTCGCAGATGTTGTGTTAATGTTGTGACCAGTAGCATACCTTCCGCGTCAATCCGCAAGTAGAAGAAGTGCCGGAATATCTAAGGACTATTCCAGCACTTCTTCTACTTCTTTACTGTACTTACAATGCTTTGTCTAAATACATCTTATCGTACATTAATAAAACTTTTATACATTATTCATTTTTGCTTTATGGGGTCTGACCACCAGTATGTCAATGCTTTATCGAACAATTAGCTTAATGGCATTGACCGGTACCTCATTGTTAGTGACAAGGAGCACGCACCAATAGCACCTCAGAGAGGGCACAAACTTATTTACCAAATGCAAACATAAAATGTCTTTCACAGATTTTTCCTACTGCTAAAACAATTAGCACTGCTACCACAAAAACAATCCAGCCCAAAATTTCCATAGGCAGTGGTAATAATCGGACAAGAATACCTCGCGTTCCCTGTACTATCGAAAAATGAACCACATAGACAATGATTGAATTTTTTCCACACCACTGTAAAAAGGCATTTTCATGCATCAACTTGGCCATATCACTTAAAACATAATATCCTCCGTTACCAAACTAATCAGTACATTACCATAACTATTTTCATACATCAAAACAGGTTTATTGTACAGCGACAATACTGTTATAAGCGCACAGCTGACAAGCAGTAGAACAATGTTGCCCTTCCCTGTAATCTTTTCACCTATTTGCTTATCCTTAAGAATCCTTCCCGCTTTATGTATCAAGTTCCCTGCAAGATAATACCCAAATGCAACTGGAGTCACAGCAATATATAATGGGCCAGACACTCCCTGTGGAACAACAATGGTATAAATTATACAAACACCAAGCAAGATACCTTCTGCTTCAATTAAGTAATTTTTACATATACGGGTTAGCACTTCCCAAGCAATGACCACTTGTGCCATCACAAGTAAAAACCACCATCTGAAAAAGCAATAAAAAATGCTAAGTTCCTCAGCTGTAGCTGTATGCAACACTAGCTTTCCAATAAAGAAATTATACAAAAGTGATAAGATTGCCAATGTAAGCTGCGGTATTAATAGTCTTTTGATTTTTTTCTTTATTACAGCACCAAAATTTCCTGTAATTTTTTCGTGAGCCAAATAGCCAGACAATATGAAAAAAACTGGCATATGAAATGACAATATAATTTTTGCAAAAAAATTATCACTTGTTCCAAGGGCGTGCTCTAAAACCACAAGAAGAATTGCTACTCCTCGAATAATATCAACTTGTTTGTTTCTCTCCATCCTCTTCTCCCTGTTTATTACCTATGTATAATCTGTTTTAACTTGTTTTTTGCCCATGCAAATTCTTCTGTCTTTCTCATGAAAATCAGTTCAACTAAAAGTACCGTCAAACCACTAATCACAATGCGCACGATAAGGCCCATAAACGATTCTGATACAAAAGAGCAGAGCATATATGAAAAAATCACGATCAGGACATTGCTCCCAATGATTCCAGCCTGCTGTTTGATATAATCCACCAAAGGTCTTTTAAATTTTTTCTTAAACAGAATGTACGGTTCCCACCATACAATTGTCAGAACTCTTGCGATTGCTGTCGCTCCAAGAATTCCTGCCATTCCAAAAGGCTTAGCTAATACTACGGACAATAGAATATTAAGAATCGCATTAATCACCATTGCATTTTTGCGTTCTTTAAAAAGACCCATTGTTTCGCAGAACATCCATGTTGGATCAAACGCATGTGTAACATAAAAAGTCGCAAGTATTGCAATCAGCACATCTTTTCCCAAAACATATTCACTACCAACCCAAATTGGTATAAAACCTTGGATTGCATTAAGAACACAGACTGAGCAAAAAATTGTTATAACGCCAAATAAGTAAACCATACCCTTAAACACACTATATGAGTGTTCCGAGTCGTTATCCGCATTCAGATTGCCAAGACTTGCAATCAAACCAGTTATCATCAAATTAATAAAAGTGGCAATGTAGTTGATAATCATGCTGTAGTTAGAATAAAACCCAACATATATCGTTCCAAGTAGCATCGAAATCAGAATATTATCTGTACTTGTTACTACAACATTTGAAACTTTATAAACAAACATAGACTTCACATCGCTGATCAAACCTTTTTTGTCTATAAGATTCGTTTCTTTTGTATACTCCTTTAAAAAGGGATAATATTTATTCGCTATTACATTGCAGACAACGTTCTGCATAACTGTAAAAAAGATTTGGATGATTAAATATGTCGTATAATTATTGTTAACATATAAAAAGGCAATCTGTAATACATACTGAAGTAACAAGCAGATTGTCGCTACAATGTTTCTGATGTACTCTTTTTGGTCTGCTCGAAGCAACGTCACCTTAAACATTACAAAATAAGATACCACTGAATTACACAGAAACAATAAATAGTACAGAACAACTTCATTGTGAGGTAGTGTACTTTTAACCAGTTGCCCTAAAAACGGAACGATGGCTAAACCAACCACTGTCACCGCTGCAGCTATATAGCGATATAATTTTCGATAATAACTTATGAGTTGCTTTAATTTTTCATGGTCATTATCATGTAAAACACCATATAAACTATACGTTAAAACATTTCCTATTCCCAGTTCCGCTAAGGACAATAGTGTAAGAATATTTGTATAAAGGCCGTTTACACCCGTGTACTCAGCCCCTAATTTTCTTACAAATATTGTCCTTGTCACAAAAGCTAAAACAAGTGTTATTAGCTGCTGTGCAAAACCAAATGAAACATTTCTAACGGAATTTGCACTTCTAGACTTTCCCATTCTTTTTTCCTCGTACACTTAATCCAATCAATGGCATGATCCAAAGATTGTGCAGCATCGTTGCTACAATATCTGATCTTCTCAGTTCCCACCATATTGATGCGAACAAAATAACATGTAACACATAGAAATATGCCAACTGATTGCTTATCGCTGGGTTTCTTTTTGCTTTTCTATATATTCTCACGGAAATTCCCGCAATAATCGCTGTAACAAAAACCACACCAAAATATCCGAAATCCTGCATAAAATAATAATACCAAGTCGGATATGCATTCATTCTCTGGTGAGCACCAACGACATAAAATTCTGCTGCGTATGTCTGTGCATTAAAAAAACTGGATTAATACGCTTAAATGACACAATCTGAATTATACAACTAAAACAACTGAGCAATCCGCTAAATATTGATTGTCCCCAATGCCAAACGGATATTCCTGATGCCACCGGATCTTTCATCATTACTTGCAAAAGAGCCGGTCCACAGCAGAAATAGCCTGCAACTACATTAAGGATAGATGCAAAAATCGTTCCTGAAAGTTTATGTCTCTGTATCGTTACACCACCAAGCACAACTATTGCTACAATAATAAGAAATTTAATTCTTCTTATTTTATTTTGTTTTTTTACTGACAATCCGGAATCTTCTGGAGACTTATTCAAACAGTATGCACTAATCATTGCAAGTGCAAAGTAAAATACTTCCCATCTGCCGACCGTTATAACAATAACTAGAATAAGATCAATAATGCTAGCAACTAGATGCCATCCTTTTATTTTTCCCTTTGCCCACAAAAAAACTTGAATGAACGAACAGGTCTGCATCGCCGGGAAAATTCCCAAGTGTAAAAAGAGGATTCTTTCGGCCGCTGTCATATAGCCCTCCTCCACACTATTTGCGATAATATTTCTCATTACAGACATTCCATAATTTTGCACATAAGATAATCCTCTGAGAAAAAGCGGGATACTTATTAACGTCAAGACCAGTTGAATCATTAACAGACGATTTCCCACTTTTCTATAATCTATTTCATCATCCTCATACTCTTCAGTGTATGTATTTACATATATTGAAGATTTGTTAATTGTTCCATACCCAATTAGCAGCCCACCAAAATCAAATGAAATCAATCCTACAAGCAATACTGTATAAACATCATTCCCTAATGGATACCATTCCATAGTATTGATCTGCAATACTATAGTCAAAATAAGCCACAAGGCATTATATAAAAAGATTGGATGAAGTGCCGAATGGTACTTGGCATAGCTTGCATAACAACCACAAAATGCAAAAAGTATAATAATAAATGCAATTATTGACACCTTTATCTCCCTTCCAATATACTTTCGAATAATTCAACGTACTCTTTGTACTTTTCATCACGCGAATATTTCATCGACCTATTTCTGCACTTTTCTTTGCTAAATGTCCCATCTTTTTTTACTTTGAAAATTGCTTGCTTTAATTCATCATAGTTATCTTTTTCAACAACTACACCCGTTTCCTGGTCGATTATTTCCGGACTTCCTCCAGTTCTATAAGTAATAACGCCCGTTCCACAAGCTAATGCCTCAATATTAGTTGTAGGAAAGTTCTCTTCACGAGTTGGATTCACAAAAACATCTGCTACCGAATAAATTTCTGCAAGTTCTTTTTGATTATTAGTACGTGTTATAGATATTATCGTCTCGGGCAACTTGTTTTTTTCCCTCTCATCAATTCCAACAATGACTATCTGATATTCCTCTGGCAAATCCTCTGCTAATTTCACAAACACATCTAATCCTTTACGAGGTGCCCATGAACTTGCGACTCCTAGAATTATGAATTTATTTTCTATTTGGTATTTCTTCCTGAAGTCTGATTGAATAGGTCTGAATGTATCCAAATCTATTCCATTATTAATCACTCTCACTGGATATTCTGCCAAAAAAGATTTTTTCACTTCATTGCCAAGCCATTCTGAAGGAGAAACCAACGTAATATTTGCGCCGGTAAACCACTGTTTCTTCTTCTCAAACATCTCCTTACTGCGGTCAACATCGCTATATGGATATTTAGCAGTCTGTGGACAATCATAACAACCCGTCATCCATTTATTACAGTGAACAAAATCATAATATGGACAGTGTCCTGTATATGCCCAGCAGTCATGCAATGTCCACACAACCGGTATATTTTTCTTTTTCACATAATCAAAAAGCATTGGCAAATTGATATAGCAATTATGCAAATTGTGAAAATGAATAAAATCCGGCTGAAGCTTATCTATTTTTTTCAAAAACTGCGCAGTTGTAAAATGCGAAAAGCAGCCATTATATCCTGTTTTCTTTGCAAGTAATAAATGAATTTTTTTGTCAAGTTTACTTCCTATGTATATATGATTTTTCGATTCAATCCTTTTTTCATTGCCATGAACTGCTGAGCATGTATAAACCGTAAATCCATGTTTTCTAGCAGTTTCTGCAATCATAAACATGATACGGCCAGTGCTCCCAACTGTACTACTGTTTATTTCCACTATGCACTTGACCATAGTTATTTCCTCCTGTTTTTAGCAATGTTGAAGGCTATTTATATAAGTTGCACGGACATTTTCATAGCCATATTTTTCACACAGCTTCTTATTATTCTTTTTAATTGCATCAATTTTTCCAGCAGTAACTTTAGCCAAGTCAATTTGCTGTAACTCATCTATTGAATCATATTCTATCCCGGCAATTCCCAGCTGTCGCAACAAAAATTTAGGTCCAATTACTATGTTACCAAGAAAAATCGATTCCAACACTACACCACTACTCCGGTTAGAATAGCTTTCTTCTCTATATGGCAAAAGTACAAATCTATGCTTAGCAAGTTCTCTATAGTATGCATCATCATCCAAACGTATATTTTCAATTCTGATGTTTTTATGTGCTTTTGTCACAACTTCCTTATAAGTACTTTGACTTGCGAACTTTCCACAGATTATTAAGGCTTCTCCATTTGCATTAAAGGCTTCTATTGCGCCTATAATATCTTTACCCTCATTGATTTCTCCGCAAATATAAACATCCTTTTGTTTTTCTTTCACAAAGTACTTGTCATACTTTCTTTTATCAAACCAATAATCTGGAACATACTGATGCTTATCTCTTTTCAGTTCTACATTCGTATGAAACACACAATTAATTTTTTTGACTGCACAATTGTAAATAAAGTTTTTCAGATTTTTCTTGCTATAAAAGTCCAAATAATTTGTAGCAAAAATTTTCTGTCTTTTTTTCTTTTTTGAAAAAAGCAGTCCGACATAAAGCCAAAAATCAGTATTCACAAACCAAACTGTTGATTCGTTATTTACAATATTGCGGACAGCACGAATCTTCTTAATATATAATCCTATTTTCTTAAATTTACTCGATTGTCTCTGTGGAGAAGATTCATATGGAAGAACACTTGCAATACAGCTATCATCAAAAAACTGAGCATACGGTGGTGTTACAACCATACTTACATCGTAGCTATCAGATAACATTTCCTTTGTTTCTTTTAACGTCTTAGCTGTATGTCCTGTCACCTCACCTTTTGAATCGCAATATCCTATATAATCCACAAGTGTTATCCTATTCATTTTTATTTTCTCCTATCACTTTATAATTCACTTTAAAAATTTAATATCATCAACTTTCTATAAACATTTTTATATTTCAAAAATTGTTCTGTAGCCCGTATTTTTTGCTTTACTATTACTTACATCTATTGCATACTGATGTGCTTTTTCTACGGCATTTTGAAATTCTTCCTGCTTCATAACCGCATATTTCTCAACTGCATTTACGAAAGCACTCTTATTTTCTAAAGAAAAAACATACCCTACACCTTGTGATTCAAAATCTCGCCATGGAGTTTGATCGCTTATAATACACGGACACCCTGCTGAAAGAGCCTCCTGGATAACGTGTCCAAAATTCTCACCCAATGTTGGAAAAAGAAAAACATGATAATGTTTTAATGTTTCTACAACGCTTTCTGAGTCAAGATTTCCCTTCCACTCCCATTTTACATTGCTTGGGAGTTTTCTTAGTTCTTGCTTACACTCTTTCCAATATTCTTCGGTATGTGCTGGTCCATATATCGTAAATTCGATATCCGATTTTGTTTCCTCCAAAATTTCAATTGCATATTTTAAATTCTTTTTAGGCGCAATTCGTGAAATCCATACAACTTTTAAATTTCCAGCTTTTTTTCCTTCTTAACATTTGCTTCATCAACTTTTCGAGGTAAATCCTCTGCAATAAAAAACTGCTTATCAGTTGCCTTTACTTGCTGCCTTCGCAATCGAATAATCATGTGTTAGCATTACCACATCCTTACTTATAGTAACGCCCCCCGATATGTATCATAGAATAATTTGCCCCATCAAAATATGCTGATGGAGCTATATACTCTTGTCCACCACCACGTAATTCCGTACAAATATCAATTCCCCTCATCTTTAAATATTTAGGGTAATTTTTTTGATAAAATGAACCCGGAATTTTTTCTGTCATCTTAATCAAATTTCCTAATAATGTTAAAAAAACTTTTTTAAGAAACATTTCCTTCATCCTCTTTTTTCATTAAAATAAATACTATAACAAAAAGTAACAAGCCATTATTAAAGTAGTGTCCATATCTTAATAATCTAAGGAAGAAATAAGTAATACACATATTTCCAACTATAGATTCAAAAGTTCCATCTCGTTTTGGCCAAAATCTAAACAAAAAGCCTACAACTCCGGCCAGCCCCAAAAGCCCAAGTTCTGAGATAATCCTTAGTAAAAGCGAATTTGCATCTTCCTTATTAAAAAAGAACACTACATTTGAAACTGGAAGATCTTTAATAAATCTCTCATACGAAATTGGGTGAGAACCGATTCCTCCACCTAAACCACATGAATCAGCAAAACTTTTTAGTGCTATTTTTAAATTTATAATTATTGTTTGGCTGCTTATATTTGCTGTGGCCAAGCTTTGTGAATCATCTGAAATCAAAGCCAATGTATCATTAATTCGCTCATTAAAATCCCCAATTTTGGTATATGCAATCATAAAGGCTGCAATACCCAAAATAAAAATTATAATCTGTTTTGGATTATGCTTATATTCTAACCAAATAAAAATCACGCCAATAAATATTCCAATATATCCTGCCGATGAGAAAGTTGCCACATAACCCAATAAAATAATAATCGCTTCTTTTTTAGAAATAAAAAGAGCCAATTCTTGTTTTGATTTGCCCCAAAATAGATAGATCGCCATAAATGCCATTGGCAGTAAAATCAATGCACATTCTGATGGTTCTTGAAATATAGTTGATGCTCTAAAAACTGAATTCGCAGGCGCAAGTTGTCCTTTTACCAACCATCTCAAATCATAAATCACACTAATATGTGCATAAAAAGCCACCTGTTGGATTAAGGCAAATACAGCTATTATAATTGCAAATTTTTTATACACCAAAAGAACGTCTAGGGCATCATCCTTATTCTTAACTATCGTTTTATAAAAAAGGTAACTAACAATTATACCTGCCAATTGTTTTACCGCTAAAAATATTGTATCTCTTCCTAACAGCACACAAATTCCTGTATGCAATACAAGAATCAACAATAACGCTATAAAGCTTTGGCTAATTCTCACTTTTCTGGCTGCAAATAGCAACAACACTATTTGTATTGCCATAATATATTCCGGTTGTATTATTCCACATAAAAACACAAGAAGCACACTTATAACCAATAGTGTTGGCTTCACTACACTAAACTGAGTTGTTTTTTTCATTTACCGCATTCCTTATTTACAATTCTGCTATATAGATCCAAATATTTTTGATACTGGAAGTCTTTCTCATATCTTTTTGCGTTATCAACGATTTTTTCTTTGATTAAGGGATTGCCACTCATTTCCTGAATCACTTTCCATACTTGCTTAATATTGTTTGCCTCAACAATTCTTCCGCTATCCTCACTTACAACTTCCGGCAACGCAGTGCAATTATAGACAACTGCTGGTGTTCCACAAGCCATCGCCTCCACTGTTGGAAGACCAAATGTTTCCTCAATGCTTGCATTGAATAAGACATCTGCAGCAGAGTAAAATTCCACCAGTTCATTGACATCTTTTGTTCTAGATAAACCAATTATATTATTCGGGAGTTTTTTTATCTGTTGTTTACTCAATCCGACCAGGACAATCACATAATCAGATGTTATCAACTTGTTCAATTCAATAAAATCTTTCAAGCCTTTGTTAATTGACCATGTACTTGCTACTCCGAGAATTATTTTGCGATTTTTAATTCCTAACTTTTCTTTTATATTTGATTTTGTCGGTTTAAAAATCGAAGTATCTATACCGTTATATATTGTTTCAATTGGATACTGACTCAAGTAGGACTGTCTGGTTATATCTTCCAACCATTTTGATACCGTAACTATATGCATATCCTTTACATCAGTAAATAACTGCTTCTTTCTCAAGTAGTTACTTTCGCTACGATCAACATAACTAGCTGGATACGAATGCCTCTGCGGACAGTCATGGCATTGAGTTTTCCATCTATCACACTTTATCGCTGAAAAATGGCAACAATGTCCCGTAAAAGCCCAGCAATCGTGTAATGTCCAGACCACCGGCTTACCACTTGATTTTAAATAGTTAAATAATATTTCTACATTAATATAGTAACCGTGTAAATTATGTAAATGAATCACATCCGGGTCATATCGTTTGATTTGCTCTATTAATTTTATAGTTGCACTTTTAGAAAAGAATCCTGCCCTATCAGTAATTCGCGTAAGTAGTGCATCTATATACACATTTTGCTTTGTTCCAATAACATAGTGTGGAATACCGGCAGAAATAGTATTTCTCGCATATGCTACAAGTCCCTGATGGCCATTATTTTTCAGCACATTATACAAGTCGACTGCAATCCGACC
This sequence comes from Mediterraneibacter sp. 210702-DFI.3.120, assembly GCF_020561005.1. Classification (NCBI taxonomy): domain Bacteria; kingdom Bacillati; phylum Bacillota; class Clostridia; order Lachnospirales; family Lachnospiraceae; genus Mediterraneibacter; species Mediterraneibacter sp. 210702-DFI.3.120. The sequence goes on from NZ_JAJCNG010000026.1 coordinate 10,504, forward strand.
CGTACTTAAATTTCCAAATATATTAATTTGGAGAACCTTCATATTTTTCACCATATTCTGAATTTTCCATCTTTAATTCAGCCTTCTATCATATCTATCTTTTCTCTCATACTTTGGACAACATTATTTTGCCTTAATTTACAGTTTCTTAATAACTCTCGCCGGGTTTCCCGCAATCACGCAGTTATCCTCAAACTTCCCAGCAACCACAGCACCGGCACCGACCACACATCCATCACCCAGCACTGTGCCTTTTAGGATGATACTATTGCACCCAATGAAGCAGTTCCTGCCGATTTTAATTTCTCGGCTCGGCACTTGATTACTGTCACCACCGTTTTCATCTCGTAGCAATTTATTTCTCACTTCTGCTTCGATAGGATGAAAGTCATTGTCCAGAATCTTGCAGTTCCCACCAATGCAAGTATTCTCACCAATCGTGATCTTCTTCCGGGCATAGATTGTTACTCCACTTATCCCAACATTGTCACCAATCTCAATCGCTGCTCCCGGAGCGCGAGTCACAATAATCGTCCGGCTGTAAAGCCCAACCAAGTTACTAAGGAAGCTGCTCTTGATAGTGACATTTTCACCAATCTTCAGCTTGGCACCGCCTTTGTTGAAGATGATCGGTACACCCTTCAGCAAGAGGTTCCTTCCATATTCAACTTTTGTCATCTTCATAACCAGCTTAAACCAGTTACTGTTCATACCTCTCGCCTCCTTTACAACTCCAGAATCTCTTCCGCATACTTTCTCACCGACACAGCCCTAGTCAGATTCTTCTCCAGATTCTCACGACCTCTAGTTCCCATTGCCTTCAGTTCGCCACTTCCAGCATTTTCAATGAACCAGCGGATGTTCTCCTCGACCTTGTCATACTCACCCGGCTCACAACAAAGACCACCGTGCATATCTTCAATCAGACATCGAACCTCGGAACCTTCTTCAAGCACTCCTAATATCGGCTTAGCCGCAGCCATTATTCCGTATGCCTTCGATGGGCAACTCACGCCCTTAATTCGTTTTGCATTCACACACCAATGAACATCACCTGCATTCAAAGAATATATAAGGTCTACCTTATCCTGATACGGAATGAATACCACATTGTCCATATGATGCTCTTTCACATACAGCACCAACTTATCCAGCACAGAACCTGCACCAACAAAAGCAAATACAACCTCTCGGCCATCTGTAGTCTTGGTACCCGGCTTAATTCTCTCCACAACCTTCATCAGATTTTCTAGGTCATAGTACAATCCAATATTGCCTGAATACATAATGATGAACTTACCATCCAAACCGTACTTCTTCTTGAAAGCAACAACTCTTTCATTGTTCTCATCCAGCGGATAGATTTCATTCTCATCGATCCAGTTGTTGATCATGACAGTCTTAGGAACCTTCTTTCCTTTGAAACGATTCTCCACCGTCTCCGCCAGATCACGACCAACCGTGATTATCAAGTCACTACGCTTGCAACTGAACTTGTCAAACCACATCATGGCATCAGTAACAAACTTGCTCTTGGTGTAACCAACAGCCAGCACCTGCTCCGGGTTGAAATCCTGAATGTTATAAATGTACTTGGCGTGCTTCACCCACTTACCCCAAACACCCAGCAGACCTCCAAGAATCGGAGGCTGAGAAATGGAGAACACATAATCCATTTTTCCAACCTTGAAAGTTGCCCCCATTGCCCCAAAGAAATAGGAAACAATATTCTTCACACGGCTCTTTTTATTGGCCTTACTGAACTCCGGCACTCGAATTCGCAGAACCTTCACGCCATTGATTTCTTCTTCGTAATATTTCTGTGTCTTATATTTATCCTCAATCGTCCCTAAGTAACTCGGCACCACGCAAATGATCGTGATGTTGAACTTATCCAGCATACCCTCCGCCAGTTCACGGAGAATCTGCCCCGTTGACGCAGTATCCGGAATATAGTAATGAGCATAAATCAGAAGATTTTTCTTATTTGACATTCCTATAATTTCCTCTTGCTTTTTTCTCGTATAGCTATACGTTCAATCCCTCAAAAAAAGAAAAACATCTCACCAAACTCCATTCCACTCCCAAGCACCCCTGTCTTCCCTCTCCGCTTATTTCTCCCTATAGCTATACGTTCAATATCAATAACACCTGCAGTTTCCCCTCTCGGTTCCACTGCAGATCATCATTCATTCTACTTCATCTCTTCCATCCATTCCATCACTTGGATCCGCTGCCCTTAAGCACGACCCCGACGGTCTTGAACAGAATCTTAATATCCATTCCGATATTCCAGTTCTTGACATATTCCATATCAAGCTTCACAACTTCCTCAAAATCAGTGATATCACTTCTTCCGCTCACCTGCCACATTCCGGTCAGTCCTGGCTTCACGGCAAGTCTTCCGCGGTGATATGGCTCATACTGTTTCCACTCATCTACTGTTGGTGGACGGGTTCCTACGAGACTCATATCTCCTTTAAGTACATTCCAGAACTGCGGGAATTCATCCAAAGATGTCTTACGGATAAACCAGCCAAGTCCATGCTTGCTTCCATCCGCTCCGCTTCCGATGATTCTTGGGTCATTCTCCATCTTGAACATGAGCCCCTTCATCTCGTTCTGTTTCATCAGTTCTTTCTTGCGTTCCTCTGCATCCATATACATGCTTCGGAATTTATAGATTTTAAATAATTTTCCGTTTTTTCCTACTCTCATCTGAGAGAAGAAGATTGGCCCCGGTGAAGCAATATAGATTGCCGGAGCAAGGAATATTGTAATGATACCTGTCAGAATCATTCCAACGATTCCGCCACAGATGTCCATCGTTCTCTTCATCATAGCCTGTCGTGAGGAAATCACTCTGACGCTGGAAGTCAGGACTGTATATCCACCCATACGGTTAATAAACTGATTTCCTGTCCATCCCGTTCTGTTATCCAGACATTCGTGAACTGTAATTCCCATGTTCACGCATGTTTCAAACAAATCTTCCGGTATCAATGTTTTCTTCTTAATTCCAACCAAAAGAGCATCAACCCATCTTGTCTGTATGTATTCAGTTACTGTATCGATCTTACTTACGACCGGAATTCCTTCGATCAATTCATTTTCTTCCGGTTCGCGGTCTGCAAGTACGATTCCGACAATATCGAATTCATTAAATACATTCTGTTCCACTCGTTTTAACATGGAATCTATTTCATCACTTGTTGAAACAAGAAGCATATTTATTTTTGAATAGAGCATATTGCCATGTTTCAGTAAATATTTCTTCCATATGATTCGCACCACATAAACCAAAATAACTGACATTGGAATAAATGATGTAATCACAAGACGTGAGGTCATGCTTCCCTGTTTACTCATAAAGAGATATACGATTACAAGCGCACTCACGATAAACACATGCTTTAATACATTCTTAAACTCTACAAAGTATCCTCTTCTCATGATTCCATGATATGGCTCTGTAAAGAAAGCAGTGCAAATGTCTACCAGTGCGATGAAAATCCCGATATTCAGATATAATCCGTTATGATACAGATTATCCATTCCCATACGCAATACAAAACTGCTTACATAAGCCAGCTGTAATGCGACAAGATCTAATATGATGAAATCCCAGTGCTTCAACCAACTGTTACTGTTCTTCCTGTACATTCTCCTCGTACACCCTTTTCCCCTGATAGTCTTCTGTCTGACTACATAACAAAACATCTGATTTTATTCATCTTAAATGTTTTGTCTGTAATTCCCCTGTAAAATGGAATATGCAGCGGATATTCTCCACTGCATATCCGACTATTCCTGTTTGCTTTTACCATAGTAGTATGAATTATACTTACTATAATATTTCTCTTTCTTCATATCCACTTTATTCAATACTGCACCGAGAAGCTTACATCCACTCTTTACAAGCTGATCTTTTGCTTTCATAGCATCTCTTCTGCTTACTGCTTCGCTCTCGATTACGAGGATTGCACCATCACACTGTTTTGCTACGATTGCTGCATCACTCATATTGATGATCGGTGGTGTATCGATTAAAACATAATCATAGGCTTTTCTCGTCTCTTCAATCAGTCTGCTGAAACGTCCCTGCTCCAAAAGTTCTGATGGGTTCGGAGCGTACGGACCGGAAAAGATAATCTCAAGATTACGGTAATTTGTAGAATAAATCACTTCCTCCAAAGCAACCTGTCCACTTAAATACTGTGACAGTCCACTGGTCTTCTGTTTGATCTGATAACGTTTGATATAACTGGATTTACGAATATCTGCATCTATGATCAGAACTCTCTTTCCCATCTTTCCAATCTCTACTGCAAGCTGGAAAGCCACGTCACTTTTTCCTTCATTCGGATAACAGCTTGTGATAACAATACTCTTTGTCTCGACACCGCTGAACTGCATATTTGTACGGAGGGTTTTAATAGCCTCTTCATAGAAGACGTCTTCTTTTCTGGAGTCCGTCATCATAACTCTCTGAATTGCCATTTATTTTTTCCTCCTTTTTTTCTTCTTTTTCTTTTGTGCTGCCTTGCTTGAATTGCGAGATCCTTTTCCTGTAATGTAGTCTTTTCTATCCGGAATACTTGCCAGTGTTGTCAGACCAAGGTAGTTCTCGATATCTTCCTCTGATTTGATTGTATCATCCATCAGTGTGAGAAGGATAATAATACCTGCGGAAAGAACCAGACCAGCCAGTGCTCCGATCAGCACATTCTTCTTTGTACTAGGACTTGTCTGGATTGTCGGCACTTCACCTTCTTCAATAATCTTCGGCGGTGTTACTTCCATCTTGTCTCCGATAAAGTCAGCTGATGTCTTTGCCAGCGTGTCAGCAATCTTCTTTGCCATCTCTGGATCTTTGTCTATTGCTGTAACGGAAAGAAGACGTGTATCACTTGGATTCTCTACGGTGATACATTCCTTCAACTCTTTATATGTCATATCCAGATTTAGTTCATCTACTACGTCCTGCAATACCGTACGGCTTGTGATCAGGATGTTGTAGTCTTTCGTCAACTGAGTACCGATCTGCAGATCAGCCAGTGAAGAAAGTGTGGTTTCCTTTGTGAGAACAAGCATCGTAGATGTTGCGCTGTAAACAGGTGTCATCAAAAGCTTTGTTGCTGCTCCGGCAATCACTGCTCCAGCCAATATAGCCGCAAGAATTACCAGAATGTGCTTTTTCAATGCGTAGAATAGTTCTCTGAGGTCAATCTCGACCTCGTCGTCATCATGCGTCTTTCCCATCTTTACTCCCCTTTATTTTATTATTTTGCCTTCTGCAATGCGAAGTGCATTCTCTTTTGTTATCTGTCTGAGGTAAGTACTGTCTAAATGCTTCCTCATCCAGCTCATTGCCTCTTTTGTATCAGGCATTCTGTTCCCGATATTGTGCATATCGGTTCCCATGAAATGAATATTCCTTTTTTTCAGATTATCCTTACACCAGCGTGCTGTCGAATCCTTCCAGTCACCACTGACGGATCTGTAATTCATCTGGATCAATGCTTCCAGGTCAATCAGTTCTTCTACACGCTTGCCTTTTCTAAGACAGCGGTATCTCTCTGCATGAGCAACTACCGGAGCATACCCTGCTCTTGACAGATTCCTCACTGCTGTACATATCTCAGAATACGGTACTGAAGGCATAAACTCAACCAATACATAATTACTTTCTGCCAACGTAAGCAGTTTTCCCTCTTCAAGCAGACGTATAACACTATTAGAATAAAAAATCTCCTGTCCTGTCCAGATTCGAATTGGCTGTCTTCGCTTTATCTTCCCATCCGGACCTTTCACCGGACGGTTTGCGCGGCTCATCAGCTCATCCCGAAGACGTCTCAACTTCTCCGGATCTCTGTTTGGAAACGCTTTGGAATAATGTGAAGTTGCAAACACATCTGTGATTCCCTGTCTTCTTGCCATAGAAAGCATATGAAGACTTTCTTTCATCGAAGACGCTCCATCATCAACTCCAGGCAAGATATGGCTATGTATATCAATCATCTTTAACTCGTCCTTTTACATAATGAAAGAGACACCTGAGATAAAAAATCTGTCCTGCCGTGCCTCCTTGTATCGTCTTATCTTATTGCCTTTAACACCCAATTAATGATATTTTATTTTTCTTTTACTGTCAAGTTATTTTCATGCATATTTTTATGAACCTTATAACATTATTGTGATTTCTTGTTTATTTCTTCATTTTTGGTTCAAAAATCAATGAAGCCAGGTATCCGAAAATCAGTGCTGCACTGATTCCGGCGGCACTTGCCTTGAACCCTCCCAGAAAGATTCCGAGGAATCCGTTTTTATCAACAGCTTCCTTCACACCTTTCCACAGGACATTTCCGAATCCAAGAAGTGGAACGCTTGCACCTGCTCCTGAAAATTTTACAAATGGTTCGTATGCTCCAATAAATCCAAGCACTGCGCCTGTACAGACGAGTAATACCATAACACGTCCCGGCATCAGCTTTGTTCTGTCCAGAAGAATCTGCACTGCAGCACAGATGAGACCTCCGATTAAAAATGCTTTTATATAATCCATTTTTCTATTCCTTTTCTTTTTTTAACACACACTTAGCACATTTTTTACTTCTTCCTATTATATAGGGCTTTTCAACAGTGTTCGATCATAATTGCATGCGCAATTCCAGGCACACTTGCTCCTTCATTGAAGCTGACTGTTGACATCAATGCACCGGTCGGCACGAAGAGTATCTTTCTCCATTCTCCATTCTCAAGCTTTGGCAGAATATATGAAGCCAGTGTTGATGCCGCGCATCCACAGCCGCTTCCTCCGGCATGTGTATCCTGTGTCTCCTGGTCAAAGATTGTCATTCCACAATCCATATGCTTTTTTCTGATATCATATCCTCTGCTTTTCATCAGGTCAAAAAGTATGGATTGACCAATATATCCAAGATCACCTGTTATGATCTGATCGTAATCCTCCTGGGTTCGTCCAAGATCCTGAAAATTGCGGTAAATGGTATCGGTTGCAGCCGGAGCCATACATGCCCCCATGTTCTGCGAATCCTTCAAGCCAAAGTCCACGATCTTCCCTATCGTAACGCCGGTGATCCGAATATGCCGGAACTGGGATTTTCTTTGACGTTGCTTATCGGAATGTATTTTATTCAGATGGCTTCCTACAAGGAAAGCCCCACTGGCTGTCACGGTCCAGTGTGCGGAAAGTGGTCTCTGGTTCGCATATCCTAACGGAAATCGAAATTCTTTCTCTGCACTTCCGAAATGGCTGGATGTTACTGCCAGCATGTAATCTCCGTATCCTGCTGCCACACTCATTGCTGCTAATGCCAGTGCTTCTCCTGATGTGGAACATGCGCCATACAGGCCGAATATGGGAATCTGCAGATCTTCAACGCCCATAGAAGTTGCAATCCCTTGTCTGAGAAGATCTCCACCAAAGAGATACCGCACAGACTTCGGATCTACATGCGACTTTCCAAGTGTCAGTACACAAGCTTCCTTCTGCATGTTGCTTTCGGCTTCCTCCCAGGTCTCTGCTCCAAACAGGTCATCCTCATTTGTCAGATCGAAATATTTTCCAATCGGTCCCTGCGCTTCTTTGCTTCCGGCAACAGATGCTGCGCTTAGAAGATAAGGTGCTTTTGTGAATACAATGCTCTGTGCTCCACGAAGCTGGGACAGATGAAAAGGACCACATTCTGATTCAACTGCCCGGTTTTTGTTTCCCGTATCATTCATATCATTTCCTCATTTCTGATGTTTCATTATTTATTTTTAAGGATATTATTTTCATTTTGTGAAAAACTATGTGTAGAATTTGAAAACAAAAAAAGAAGGGATTTCATTTATGGACAAAATAGAACAATTAAAACAACAGAAACAATATGAAGCCTATGTCAAAAAGAAAACACCACAGCACAATGTGTGGTTCAACATGATGAAGGCGTTCTTCCTTGGTGGAACGATCTGCCTGATCGGACAATGTATTTATCATTTCTGTGAATTAAAAAAACTTTCCCCGGATGACTGCAGCAGCTGGACTTCTATTCTGCTCATTCTCCTTAGTATCCTTCTCACCGGTACCGGAATTTATCCACTGCTTGCCAAATGGGGCGGTGCCGGTGCACTTGTTCCGATTACCGGCTTTGCCAACTCTGTTGCTGCACCTGCGATTGAATATAAGAAGGAGGGTCAGGTTTTTGGTATTGGTTGTAAGATCTTCACGATTGCCGGACCGGTGATCCTGTATGGAATTGTGACAAGCTGGGCGCTTGGAGTTGTATATTGGGTATGGACGTTGATGTGAAACAAGAAATGTGTTAGATAAATGTATTAGGAAGCCGCTATTCACGGCTTCCTAATCTTTCTTTAAAATCTGTATAATCAAATGCAGTTAGCTGCTGCATGGTTCTGTCAGCATGTCTGATCCAGATATCCGGTAATGGCATCCCGTTAAATGTATTATTTTTGCAAGTCGTATAAATCGCCATATCTCCAAACAGAAGGAGATCTCCGTATTCCGGTAGTTTGCTGAATTTATAGTCTCCAATGATATCCCCTGACAGGCAGGTTGGACCTCCTAGTCGGACTGTAATCCCACTATCTGTTGTCTCATCCGATGCGCCAAGAAGTGGTGGACGATAAGGCATTTCCAGTACATCCGGCATATGGCAGGCGGCGCTGGCATCTATGATTGCAATCTGTGTGTCTCCATTTTTCAGAACATCCAGCACACTGGTCAGAAGAAATCCTGCATTCAATGCCCAGGCTTCTCCCGGCTCCAGATAAACCTCAACCTTCCATTCTTCCTGTGCCATTCGAATGCATTGCTCCAGTCGCTCAATATCATATCCGGGTCTTGTAATATGATGACCACCGCCAAAATTGATCCATTTCACTTTGACAATCAAATCACCGAACTGTTTCTTTACGGAAGCAAGGGTTGTCTCCAGATCATCCGAGTCCTGCTCACAGAGGGTATGGAAATGAACCCCATCCAAAAGTTCCATCAACTCCGGATTCTTCACAATTGCTTCATCCCACTGTACTCTTGTTGTACCCATGCGGCTTCCCGGTGCACAAGGGTCATAAATCTCATGTCCCTCCTGGGTAGAGCATTCCGGATTGATCCTGAGTCCCACGCTTTTTCCTGCCTCTTTCGCCATTCTTCCAAAGCGAAGAAGCTGGGACGGAGAATTAAATACAATATGATCGGCATACTGAAGAAGTTCCTCGAATTCATCCGCCCGGTACCCTGCACAGAATACATGAACTTCTTTTCCAGGCATTTCCTCTGCCCCTAGTCTTGCCTCATACAATCCACTGGCCTCTGTACCCGCCAGATACGGTTCAAAAAAAGGATAACAATCATAATTACTGAATGCTTTCTGTGCCAGAAGCATCTTACATCCTGTCCGTTCTGCTACTTCACCGAGCAGTTTTGCGTTTTCTATAAGTGCTTTTTCATCCAGTATATAACAAGGTGTTTTGATGTTCTGAAATTCCGGCGGAATAATTCCGCCGGTGGCTGTAAATGGTGCTCTTTTATCTAATCTTTCCATCAGTCTACCAACTTCGGATCATGATTTTCACTGCGTGGCAGACCATAACGGTCAAGTGCATCCAGGAACGGATCCGGATCAAATTCCTCTACGGTATATACACCTGGTCTGATCCATTTTCCAGTCAGCATCATCAATGCTCCGCACATTGCCGGAACACCTGTTGTATAACTGATTGCCTGGCTTCCAACCTCATGGTAGCATTCCTGATGATCGCATACGTTATAGATATAGTAAGTCTTCTCTTTTCCATCTTTTACACCGGTAAAAATACAGCCGATATTTGTTTTTCCTTTTGTGCGTGGACCAAGACTTGCCGGATCCGGAAGAAGTTCTTTCAGGAACTGGATCGGAACGATTTCCTGTCCATTGTACTGGATCGGTGTTGTAGAAAGCATTCCCACATCCTCAAGACAACGCATATGATCCAGATAGCTTTGTCCAAAAGTCATAAAGAAACGAATACGTTTCACACCTGGAATTGTTTTTGCAAGAGACTCTATTTCCTCATGGTGAAGCAGATACATGTCCTTGTCTCCGACCTGATCAAAGTTGTATTCTCTCTTAATATCCATCGGCGGGATTTCTACCCAATGTCCATTTTCCCAGTAACTTCCCGGTGCACTTACTTCACGAAGATTGATTTCCGGATTAAAGTTTGTCGCAAATGCATATCCATGATCACCACCATTGCAGTCCAGAATGTCAATGGTATCAATCTGATCAAATTCATGTTTTAATGCGTATGCACAATATGCCTGTGTAACACCCGGGTCAAATCCGCATCCAAGCAGTGCTGTAAGACCTGCATCTTCAAATTTTTTGCGGTATGCCCACTGCCAGGAATAATCAAAATATGCTGAAAATCCTTCTTCTTTACAGCGTTTTTCGTAAATTGCACGCCACTTCGGATCATCCGTATCTTCCGGCTCGTAGTTTGCTGTATCCATATAATTTACACCACATGCCAGACACGCATCCATAATCGTCAGATCCTGATATGGAAGCGCAATGTTCATTACCAGATCCGGTTTGTAATCATTGATCAGTTCGATCAGCTGATCCACATCGTCTGCATCAACCTTGGCTGTCGTAAGAACTGTTTTTGTCTTTCCTTTCAGCTTTTCTGCAAGTGCATCACATTTTTCCTTTGTACGGCTTGCAATACAAAGTTCTGTGAAGACCTCATCTGCCTGACAACATTTCTGAATTGCTACACTGGCTACTCCTCCGCAGCCGATTACAAGTACTCTGCTCATAACTCTTCTCCTTTTCTTGACATGTAACTGTTTTCTTCAACAGTTGTATATTTATAATTGCTCTCTTATAAGTTGCCGGTTTATTTTGCAATTGCAAGAAGCAGTTCACGAAGAACCTTACATGCTGTTGCGGTTGAGACACCACTTGCATCCAGCATAGGGGCAAGTTCATTCACATCCGCTCCTACTACATTTGCCTGTGCAACTGTACGGATGGCTTCAAGAAGTTCTAAGAAAGTTACTCCCCCCGCCTCCGGAGTCCCTGTTCCCGGAAATACTGCCGGATCCAGACAATCCAGATCAATTGTAAAATAAATTGGTACATTTTTCTCTTTCAGTTCTCTTACAGTCTCTTCCAGTCCGTCAAAAGAAAGTGGATGGAAATCTGTATGCTGCGCGGCAAATCTAAATTCTTCTCTCTCTCCGCTTCGGATACAGAACTGATGAATACGTCCGTCTCCCAGAAGATCATGGCATCTTCGCAGAACGCATGCATGACTCAATCTGGCTCCCAGATAATCATCCCTTAAATCTGCATGTGCATCAAAATGGATGATATGTAGATCCGGATATTTCGCAGCTACAGCGCGTACTGCTGCCAGCGTCACCAGATGTTCTCCTCCCAGAAGCAATGGAAATTTATTTGATTTCAATATTTCTTCTGCTCTCTTTTGAATATCCGAAAGCGCCATTTCACTGCTTCCAAAGCAAAGTTCCAGATCCCCGCTGTCAAATACACTGATATCCATAAGATCTCTGTCCTGATATGGACTGTAAGTTTCAAGTCCGAAACTCTCATGACGCATAGCTGCCGGACCGAATCTTGCGCCCGGACGAAAACTTGTCGTCGAATCAAACGGCGCACCATAAAGGACAATCGATGCTTCCTCAAAGCTGCTTTCGCATCCGATAAAAGTTTCTATATTCGGTAAAATCATGAATTATTCCTCCACTTCTTTCAGCATATCTTCCAGAAATGCCGGAAGGTAAAATGCTCCTTTATGGAGTCTTGTTGTATAGTAACGTGTACGAAGATTTAATGCATTCCATGCTTCTGCGTCCAGATCATCTACGGGATGATATTTTTTGCTGGCAAATCCAAACAACCAGTAACCTGCGGCAAATGTTGGGATATGTGCCTGATAAACACGACTGATCTGAAATGTACTGGCAATTCTTTTATGGCTTCGCTGCATTGCATGTGCATCTTCTGCGTAGAATGGACTTCCCTGCTGGTTGACCATAATTCCATCCTCTTTCAGCGCATTGTAACAATTCCCATAAAATTCGCGGGTAAACAATCCTTCCGATGGGCCAAACGGATCAGAAGAATCTACGATAATAAGATCATATTTTGCCTCGCATCTTCGGATAAAACGGAGTGCATTTTCGTAATGAAGATGTACTCTTCTGTCATCCAGTCTGCATGCATTTTCCGGAAGGTATGCACGACATGCCTCGACAACCATCGGATCCATTTCTACCAGATCAATGTGCCTGACCCTGTCGTATCTGGTCAGTTCACGAACGACACCGCCATCTCCGGCTCCAATCACCATTATCTCTTTTGCTTCTTTATGGATCGCCATCGGCACATGCGTGATCATCTCGTCATAAATAAATTCGTCACGCTCCGTCAGCATTACATTTCCGTCCAGAGTCAGAACACGGCCAAATTCCGGTGTCTCAAAAATATCAATTCTCTGATAATCACTCTGTCTGGAAAAGAGCTGACGATTTACCCGGATACTGTGTTTCACATCCGGTGTATGGAATTCTGAAAACCACATTTCCATTGTTATTACCTCCCTGTCAGAACATTCAGTTTCAAAATATCCGGATCTTCCGGTCCGGTCATATTACAACCCTTCGCTTTTGCATACTCGATATAATCCAGAATTTCTGCTGTAATGCGTTCCCCAGGCGCAAGGATCGGAATTCCAGGCGGATAACACATCACAAATTCACTACAGACCATACCTTCTGTTTCCCTGAGTGGCAGACTGCACTTATCTGCATAAAAAGCATCCTGTGGGCTGGTCACTACCTGAGGATCAATATATTCCTGACTCAGAAGTCCTGTTCCGTCTGTCTGAAAACGTCTGCGGATCTCTGCAAGTGCACTCACAAGCCGTTCTACTTCCTGTGCGCGGTCTCCGATCGAAAGGTAGGCAAGAATATTTCCGATATCTCCAAATTCAATCTGAATGTCGTATTCGTCACGCAGAATATCATAAACTTCAATCCCAGCAAGTCCGATATCTAACGTATGTACACTTAATTTTGTAATATCAAAATCAAAAACAGAATTTCCATTTACCAGTTCTTTTCCAAATGCATAATAACCACCGATTGCATTGATTTCTTCTCTGGCATATTCTGCCATATCTGCCACCTGATGGAAAATCTGACGGCCACGCTGTGCAAGATTCCTTCTTGAAATGTCAAGACTCGACATCAGAAGATAGCTTCCTGATGTTGTCTGTGTCAGATTGATGATCTGCCGCACATACCCGGCATGTACGTCCGGACCTGTAAGAAGCAGACTCGACTGTGTAAGACTGCCTCCGCTTTTGTGCATGGATACAGACGCCATGTCTGCACCTGCCTCCATAGCTGAAACAGGAAGTCCGCCACCGAAATAAAAATGTGTTCCATGCGCTTCGTCTACCAGACACATCATTCCTGCCTCATGTGCCATCTTGACAATTGCTCGCAGATCACTGCATATTCCATAGTAAGTCGGATTATTTACTAACACTGCGACTGCCTTTGGATGTTCTTTTATCGCTTTTGCTACCTGTTCTCTCTGCATTCCCAGGGAAATCCCAAGCCGCTGGTCTACCTCCGGATTTACATAAACAGGGATCGCACCACATAAAACAAGTGCATTCAACACACTTCTGTGAACATTACGTGGCAATATGATCTCATCTCCACGTTTGCAGGCAGTCAGAACCATTGTCTGTACAGAACTTGTCGTGCCCCCTACCATTAAAAATGCATGTGCTGCTCCAAAGGCATCTGCTGCCAGTTCTTCTGCTTCCCGTATTACAGATACCGGATGGCAGAGATTGTCCAGTGGTTTCATACTGTTGACATCGACGCCTACACATTTTTGTCCGAGAAATTCTGTCAGCTCCGGATTTCCTCTTCCCCGTTTATGACCAGGGACATCAAATGGCACAACTCTCATTCGCCGGAAAGTCTCCAGAGCCTCATGGATCGGTGCATGATTCTGGTTTAATTTAAAACGACTCCCTTTCATATTTCCTCTCTTTCCAGGTTCCTTTGTCAAAACACTTTCTTAATACAGAAAAAACGCAGATAAGGGCGCTAAGCCACAAACCTGCGTTCGGTATGTATTCGTCTGTTTTATTCTCAGCTGTAACAGAAAAGGCAATATCTTCTCTTAGATTTTTAAATAAAACTTCTGGATCATGCGTGTCAGAGTCTATATAGCAATTATACTTTTACTACTCTTATTGACCGTTTCACAAGTCTGCGCGTCTGGCGCATAAGGCTATCAAAGAAACCTACTTATAAAATTAGAGCTTTTCACTCAATCAATAAGGCAACCAAAGTTACCATAATCGGCAGTGGACCCGGCTGTCCGTATGGCCTTAACCTCACTGGGTGGTCCGAAACAATTGCTTTGAAAAGACTCTGTCTGTTACTCTGCATCTTCGTCTCTCAAAATCGACTATAGCATAACATGTTAAAAAAACACTGTCAAGAATTTCTCCCATCTATTCGTTACTTTCTTGTAGCAATTCTTGTATTAAATTAAGGTTCGAATCAGAATGTTCCAGTTCTCTTGAATAACGATACACCGTATCTATCACATCATTTATATCTAGCACTTTTTCTTGCTTCATCCACTGTGCCATCAGAAGTTCATGGATCAACAGGGTGCTGACAACAGCCATCTGTGCTTTTGCAAATGCTTCACCATCGTATACTGCACCGCAAAAATAGGTACTGATGAAATATACAAGGAGCTGTTCATACTGTATTTCATATTCCGGCATTTCTTTCGCCATCCAGGCATGAAATTCTTGTATCATCTCAACATACCGTTTTTTGTCTATTTTTTCATTTACATTTCTATATAATAGTTTCTCTGCTTCTTGAAGATAAGATTCCCAATCCACTCTTAAATGTTCCATCTGATACTGATTTTGAAACATCTTCCTACTATATGTATAGTAATCCACTTCTGCAAGAGCATTTTTCACTTCCCGCACGCCTTCTTCAGCCTGATAGTAATCAAATACATCATCCATCGAGAATATATCTTCTTCGTCAATACATTCCTGCAGATTACGTGCAATCGCCAGAATAAGAGCTGCTCGCAGATTCAGCTTTTTCTCTCTGTCCTGTAAAATCTCAATCATCACATCTCTTGCATCTAACAGTTTCGAATATAAAAACGGATCAAAATCTTCATAATCTTCTTCCTCATCTGTTTCATAAGTAAGAAAATGTACCGGTTCTTTTTTATTCATCAGGATTCTCGCCACTTCCGGACAGGATACAGAAAGTGTAACCTCCCGCACATCTTCAAATTCTTCGATATGTCTTGGATACAATTTACAGGTTCTGCACAGGCTCTCTTCTCCCAGTGCGGTATACATATCACAGAGGTTTGATTGATTCAGAAAAGCACATCTTCTTTCTTTATCCTGCTTGAATGTTCCTTCTTCCCAGTTGACAGATTCTTTCAAACGCTCTGCAAATGTACCTGTCTCATTTTTATATTTCTCTAATGAAGCTTCATCTGCAACGATCTGCCATCCGGCACAACAAGTATCCTCACATTTTCCTGCAACACAGGTAAATTCATGATAATAATCCGGGATTGTATATAACATTGATCTACTTTATCCATTCCTTTCGCTTTTCTGATCGTCTATAGAATTTCCGACCTGTTTTATTATAGCACGCACTTTTAAGAAATGGTTATAAAAAAACGCATCAAACTGACTGGATTTCAATTATCACTATTGAATATCCGGTCGATTTGATACGTTTTATTGTTTTCTTGGAAATTTAATTATTTCTTTTTCTCATACAGGAACTCTTCTGGAAGTGTTACATTAAAGTCATGTGCCAGTTCGCGGAAGTTCTCCGGTGTGATTGTCTGAATCTTTCTTGGTGTCATAGAAAGAATCTTCACAAGGATCTCTGCTGACTTCTCTACTGTATGCATAAGACCGAATGTAAGATCGAAGTCTTCTCCTGAACAGAACATTCCATGATGTGCCCAGATAGCAACATCGTATTTCTCCATCAGTTCAGCTGTCTTCTCTGCGATTGCTCTTCCGCCCGGAACCATCCAGCCTACAACTCCAACTCCGTCTGGGAATACGACCGGACACTCTGTTGCTGACTCCCAAAGTTCTCTTGTAAATACCTGATCATCCAAAGGAAGAACAAATGTCAGTGCGATTGTATTTGTTGTATGTGCATGGTAGATTACACGATGTTTTCCGTTTGTGATTCTCTTCTTCACTTCATGGTTCATCAGATGAGTTGGAAGCTCACTTGTCGGTCTTCCACCTTCTACCAGTCCCCAACGGATTCTGTATTTTGTTCCTGTATAATCAATCTCGATAATTGCAAGACATACTTCAGGATCAACGATAATATTTCTGAAATACTTTCCACTTCCTGTTACAAGGAAGAATTCTCCTGCAAGTCCCGGAACCTCTGTTCCGATCTCTGTCCATTCTCCTGATTCATTCAGACGTGGTCTGATCAGCTCAACCTCTTCTGGTTTCAGACGATAACTTAAATTACCACCATTTCTCTCATGCCATCCCTGAAGGAATCCGTCATTTGCCATTTTAATAAAATCCTGTACAAACTTCGCATCTAAAATCTTCATATTATTTTACTCCTCCTGTTTTTACTCATTTACCGCAATGTTGTTTTATGTGGTTTATTTCTTCTTTATTATTGTTTTTTTGTGGTTTCTATTTGTATTATAGATAGTTTTATGTGGTTTGTAAACACTTTTTTCAAAAAAAATTGTACAATCCGAAAGACATTAACACAAATCAAGCCTATCATGTTATCCTTCTCTGTCAATTACACCTCTGAGATTCCCGAAGATGTAGACCGCGGATGGTTCTATTTTTTTGTTACATTATTGAACCAGTTCTATTGGGTTGCTTCCGCAACGATTGGTGGAATCATTGGTTCTCTTCGGAGCGGATTCCTTTATGATTCCGACACTGATACTGATTGTACTTCTACTGACAGTACTTCGAAAGTGGCTGGAACAATACGACAAACTTAAAGAAAAGGAGGAGCCGACCAAATGAGTAGCATGACTTTGGCACAACAGATAATTACAATCGGAATGTGCATACTTGGAACAATGGCAACGCGCTATCTTCCTTTCCTTATTTTTAAAGAAAATAAAAAGACACCGGAATATATCCAGTATCTTGGTAAATTTCTTCCTTCTGCTGTTTTCGGAATGTTAGTTATCTATTGTCTGAAAAATGTAGAAGTACTGCACGGAACTCATGGAATTCCGGAAGGAATCTCCATTCTTGTCACCACAGTACTTCATCTATGGAAGAAAAATATGTTTCTATCCATTGCAGGTGGAACTATCTGTTATATGTTGATATTACATTTTCTATAATAATCTCTATAGCAAAAAGGTCTGAGACCACATGTGCTTACACATTAGCGGTTGCTGTTCTCACTTCGTGCGACCAGCAACCATTTCTAATCTCATAACTCTTCTCATAACTCTTACGGCTTGCATCTGCCACAAGGCTCATATCCTTCTTTAATCAAATCCGACCTACTTCCTGTATACTCTTCTTTGTTCTCTGCTTTGATGTCCTTCACACCAGAACAAGTTGATTTATGAAACTTTTTTGTATTCTTGTTCAATATATAAGTTTCTTTTTTGATTGGATTTGATGTTTTTGATGAATTGGATACATTTTTATCAGTTACTTCAGCTTCTGTTCCTGGAGCCCACTCACCTTCCGGCGTTGCGAGTTCTTCCGTCTGATAACTCTCTCCTGTCTCATAATTGATCACAACATATGGCTGTACATTATATACGTATACGTTAAATGTTACCCCTGTGCCATCATCTTCCACAGACTTCGCCTCCATCTGGACTCCGGAAGCCACCAGGTCATCACCGCTATAGATTGGAGTGACACGATACATCACATGATTATCCGTTTCTTTGACATAATCTGCCACCTCATCCTCGAACGGAAGCATACCATCTACATTCATATAGCGTGTTCCTGTTATCAGGTTACGTTCATTCGCATTCTCACCTGTCAACTGGAAACCAATCAGATGACAGCGGTTGTACAGATATCCACCGTCAATTCCATCATATTCCTTATTCACCCAGCCTGTCGGCTTCACACTACTGATGCTTTCTCTCTTCTGTGTCGGCATCAAATCTTCACCTACACAGGCTTCCGCTGTCTGACATCTTCCCAGTTCATCTAACGGGCTGTATTCTTCGTAAGAATCTGTCGTCAGCTCATCTTCTGTAAATATTGGCTCATTATCATTGATCTCCACGTATGGCTGTCCTGTATACTCCGGTACTTCTTCCAGCGTATCTACGGATTCTATCTGCCCTGTTGATGCGAATGTCGTTTCTGTTGTCGTTTGATTTCCGCGGTCAGAATCCTGATTGCCTGATCCTTGTGATATCTGCAGTGAACCGCAGGATGTCAAAAGAAGACAAAGGGCCGTTATACATCCACATAATATGTTTTTAAATTTCTTTTTGCTCATATTGCACTCCTTTTTTCGAACATATGTACTTGCTAAGTATACACTATTTTTTCTAATATAGGAAGTGCTTTGTGTGGACACCAGTAACAAAATGTCAATAGTTTTTTAATCACTTTTCAAAAAAGGGAAAAAAATAGAACGTATAGTTAATTTCCATACGCTCTATCTCACATTTCATATTAAATTTTTGAATTCTACAAACTTGAAGTTAGCGATTTCTTTTTCCGGTATTCTCTGTCCCACGGATTTCCTCATGATAGAAATAATCTACGATCACCGGATGCCCCTGCGGGACTCTGCCATAAGGCATTTCATTATCCACAAAGGCACAATCATACTTCTTAGCCATTTTCTCAGCTTTTACTTCAAGTGCTTCAAAGTAGCTGCGGTTATGCTTGTTATAGATCTCGTCGTAAAGTGGTACAAGATCAGGATATTTTCCGGCGATATAATCCATAATTGTCTTTTTGAAACCGCCTCGAAGATTGAGATTTTCGAGCCAGAACAGATCGCACTGATCCTTTACCCGCTCAAAGATTGCTTCAAAATTCGTGATACCGGGGAATACCGGGGATACGAAACAGACTGTACGGATACCTGCCTCATATACCTGCTTCATAGCAGCGATACGGTGCTCAATGCTCGAAGCAGAATCCATATCGTTCTTGAAATTTTCATCTAGTGTGTTGCTCGACCATGAAACGGTTACACGTCCAAGC
Organism: Mediterraneibacter sp. 210702-DFI.3.120; assembly: GCF_020561005.1. Classification (NCBI taxonomy): domain Bacteria; kingdom Bacillati; phylum Bacillota; class Clostridia; order Lachnospirales; family Lachnospiraceae; genus Mediterraneibacter; species Mediterraneibacter sp. 210702-DFI.3.120. The sequence continues at coordinate 29,848 of NZ_JAJCNG010000026.1, forward strand.
TTCTTCAACAGATCAATATCCCGTACCACAAGATCCGACTTTGTGCAGATCAGAATATCTGCGTCACTGCCGATCAGCTGCTCCAGAAGTTTTCTGGTATTCCCGAATTGCTCCTCCTGTGGATTGTAGCCATCTGTCACAGAACCGATGACCACCCGCTGTCCGACATATTTCTTCGGATTTTTAATTTCCGGCCAATGCTTCACATCAAGGAAAGTTCCCCATTCCTCCTTGTGCCCGGTAAAGCGCTTCATAAAAGAAGCATAGCAATACTTGCAGGCATGTGTACAGCCCACATAGGGATTGACCGAGTAACCGCCTACCGGTAGACTAGACTTAGTCATGATGTTCTTTGTTTCCACCTCACGAATGAGGATTCCATTTATTACTTCTTCCATGATTTCTGTACCTCTAACACTTTATTAAATTCTTCCGGCATTTCCTGAATCATATTTTCATCCCCTATGATAGGGACAAGGTCTTCCTTCATAAACACCGGAATGCCGAGCTTATGTGCCTGGTCCGCCAGAGACCATGCCCATTCCGGCTCCGTATGAATCTTCCTACTCTGAGCTCCGGTCATGGTGCCCACAACGATCCAATTGATTCCGGAAAGGTCAACTGTGCCGGGATCATCGAATAACGGCTCAAAGGTAACATGGTAATGTTTTGCTCTGACGTTTTTCCGAAGGGCGTCGATACGCCACCGTTCTGCTTTCCTCGTCACCGTAACGCCAAACCATGCGTTTTCCAGATCGGTATCAAAATCCAGCAAATCAGGTCGCTTGGTAAGGAACAGGAACTGATGCTGTGGATTTTCACGGATCTTTGCAAATACCTCGTCTCTCCATTCCGGCTTCCATCCAGAGAGATCGCTCATGCCGGTAAGAAGAAAGTTCTGCGGACGTTTCTTTTCCATCATCTTGAGCTTACCCGGAAAGAATTCAGGGTCAGCGAAGTCATCAATCATATGCCAGCGTTTCACGTTGTTGCGGGCATAGCAATATGTACACCCCACTGTGCAGCCAATGACGATATTCATGTTCTGAATCTGATCTTTGATACAAATACTCATGACTTCTGCCACTCCTCAAGATTCTTTCTGATGCGGTCGAGGCATTCCTCAAACCGGATAATTTCTTCCTCTGAAAAACCTTTGTAGTAAATACTGCCCATCTCATCAGATACAGAATCGTACTCGCCCTTTAAGGCATGTGCTTTCTCAGTCAGAAACAGGAGCGTTTTCCTTTTGTCCGTTTCAGACTGAACACGGCTTATCAGCCCTTGATTTTCCATTCTTTCCAGCATCGTAGTAAGAGATGTTATCGCTAATCCGCATTTAGTCGAGAGTGACCTGATTGAGATACCATCCTTCTGCCACAGCACATAAAGAATACGCCCCTGGGCTCCATTAAACGCATCAATATTCTTTTCACTGAGAATCTTCTCAAAAATCCGGTCTCCAAGCTGTTTTATTTTTGTGACAAGAAATCCTCCATTCATTTCCATGCAAAAGCTCCTATATAGTAGTTTATTGAAAACATACTATATAGGAGCTTTATTGTCAAGAGTTTATATGTCTTAATAGGTAAATTCCGTTTTTTCAATTCTCCAAACTGGAATTTATATAATTATTCCTCTAACTTTCCCCATTTTATAGGCTTTCCCGCCTGTCCATTAGTGAAATGATATGTAGTTTCCCTTATTTTTGCCCTTATGAGATAATCACAAGGGAAATAAGGGAAATTTTTTAGTCATTGCCCACCACTTTATCAAGAAGCCGAACTGATTTTCGTTTCGCATCTCTTGTGGAGTGAGCATAGACGTTCATTGTGGTACTGACATCTGAGTGTCCCAACAATTCCTGCACATCTTTTGGGGCAGCTCCATTTGCTAAAAGGTTGCTTGTATAGGTGTGACGTAACTGGTGGAAATGAAAGCCTTCAAATCCCTCTAATGTTTTTGCCACCTTTCTGCAAACAGTCCCCAAAGTAGTTGGAAGTTCCAAACAACCATCCGGTCTTAAACAGACGAAAGAAATTTCTTTATAATCTGTCGGGACTTCCTCTGTTCTGTCTAAACAATAATATTCGTAGTACACTCTGTTTTTCTCTTTGACCTCTTTGTAGTAGTTCGTGTGATAAAGTTCTCCGTACTGCATTCGATTTTTTAACTGCTCTTTCCGGGCATTACGGAAAATCTCTACCAGTGTATCTCCAAAATCAACAACCCTTACTTTTTTCCGCTTGGTTGGTCCGATGATATATTTGCGCTTTGAGCCATCATATCGGATGCTGCGTCTTATGGTAAGGCATTGTTCTTCCAGATTTACGTCCTGCCATGCCAAACCGCAGGCTTCTCCAATACGAAGCCCGGCATAATAGGCTATCTGGATTGGAAGTATTGCGGCTGGGTTCTTTTTTTGCAGATAAGCAAGCAATCTTTCATAATCTTCTCGTGAAATTGGTTGGACATTTCCGTCCATATCCTCATCGGAAAACAAATCCACTTCATCCGTCTGATACCGCAGTTTAATATACTGCATGGGATTGAACGTAATATACTGCTTTGGAAATACTGCAAAACGGAAGGACTGCTGCATGACTGCGGAAAAAGAATGGATATAATCTTTGCTGTAACCCTTTCTCTCTTTTCCGTCGGGATGAACTCCCCCGAAGGAAAGCAAATCGAAGAAGGATTGCAAATGTTCAGAGGTTACATTTTTCAGTTTCCGTTCTGCCAATGGGTGTTTCTTGATATTTCGGATTGTTCCGAGGTAATTCTCCACCGTACCATTGCTGAGCGTACCTGTTTTTAATTCCTCCTCTGCCCACACATCCAAAAGCTGTCCGACTGTGAGATTTTCCGCTTTGGCAACAAATTTCTTTTTCTCATAATCATCCATTGCCTGACGGAGCAGCTTTTCAGTTTCACTTTTGCTTTCTGTTCCAACGCATTCTTTCTGAACAAGATTGCCGCTTGCGTCCTCTACATAGAAGCGGTAGTACCATTTCTTTCCTTTTTTTCTTACAGATCCTTTTGCCATAATCGTATGTCTCCTTTCGATATTAGACAATCGGAACTGATGAAATGCTTCGTGCGTGTAAGTATATCATAACTCCGGTTGTCTTACTATACCGATTCGGAATCTTCGTATAAGACTTCTGATAAAAGATTTGCAAGCCTTTGTTCTGCTGTTTTTGGTTTCTTGGAATAGAGCCTTACAACGTCTGCCATCTCATTAAAAGCATTGATGGTGTGAGTGATTTCCCTTAAGAACATAATCTCATTATATTCATCATTCGATTCAAACCCTATTGTTTTGGCAATATCCGTCTGACCAGCATTCCCCTTGAAGTTTTTGCAGGCGAACTGGAAGGAATCCAAAAACAGACCATATTGTTTTAACATCAGCAGTAATAAATCTTTTGAAAAAGCATCTTCTTCTTTGGTAAGGGCAAGCGGTAACTGTTCCAGAATATCTCCCATCGCATCACGAATCTGTAACTCTCTCTTATCCGTAATGTCGGTTTCATATTCATCTGTTTCCCCTTTGAGCCATTCCACAGATACATGGAGTGCTTCCGAAAGACCTTCCAGCACCATTTTTTTCGTATTGTCAATCGAACCATTCTCATAACGCAGGATTGTAGAAGCGGTAACACCCATCTTTTCTGCGACATAAGGCTGTGTCAGATTCAATTCCAGACGGCGCTGTTTTACTCTGCTGCCTATCAGCTTGCGTAGTTCTTTATCTTTCATGCTGACTGCCTCCTTTTTCGGTATGTATGAATTATAGCATTGTTTTTCTGTAATTGCAATATGCAACTTAAAAATTATTTTTAATATTTCGTAACGCTTGACAAAAAGATATGAAAAGGATATACTTACATCACAAGAATTGCATAATGCAATTTATAAGGAGGTGATTATATGACGCAAAGAAAAATTGCATTATCCATCGAAGAAGCTGCTGACTATACGGGAATCGGCAGAAACACCTTAAGACAGCTTGTAGAATGGAAGAAACTTCCAGTATTAAAGGTTGGTCGCAAAGTCCTGATTAAAACCGATATTCTGGAAATGTTTATGGAAGCGAATGAAGGTCGTGATTTGAGGGATAGAGGAAATGTAAAAGCCGTAACAAGAACTGCGGCAAATTAAAAAGGCGGCTTCCAAAGAAACCGCCAAAGGTTCTATCAGACCGAAGCCATGATATACCTACACGCAAGAAGATTATACCATGTGCTTCTTCTGATACGCAACCGAGAACTTATGTTTGTAAAAGAAAGGGGAATGTAATCATGGCAAAATCAACAAAAAGTTATGAAGAACGAATGCTTGAAATGGAAAAGAAGGAACAGGAAAGCCTTGAAAAAGCAAAACGATATGCAGCACAGAAGAAAGAACTTCTGAAACGAAAGAAAGCCGAAGAAAGTAAAAAACGAACCCATAGGCTCTGTCAGGTTGGCGGTGCGGTGGAATCCGTTCTCGGTGCGCCTATCGAGGAAGAGGACATCCCAAAGCTGATTGGTTTTCTGAAAAAGCAGGAAGCCAATGGGAAATTTTTTTCAAAGGCAATGCAGAAAGAAACACATACCGATATGGAGGAAGTGTAATGGCGGGGGGGGGATGAGTTTTTCATTCCCTTCATTGCTTTTTCATGAAGGGCGCACTTATGGACAACCAGAGGTCGTCCCAATAAGTTTGCCACAAGTGGCAACCGGTCTTCGCTCACGCTTGCCGGGCTCGTTCCGTCGGCGGGGCTTTCAGCCAGACCTGCTCATGCCGCAGGAGGCACTCTTCGCCAGAGGGGCGCATTCCATGCAGGCTGCTATGCGCAGGGCACTCTTACGCAGAGGGCGTTCCGGCAATACTGCTTTTTCTAAAACTGAAAGCAATGTTGCCGGAAATCTATGCCGGATGTGCAGAAAGGGGGAATCCAGACATGGCGATTTTTCATTACACAATCAAAATAGTCGGACGAAGTAAAGGGAAATCTGTTATCTCCGCTTCCGCATATCTCAATGGGGATGTGATGAAAAACGAGGAAACCGGGCGAATCAGTTATTACACTTCTAAAAAAGAAGTGGTCTACACCAGTCTGATGATGTGCGAAAACGCACCTCCTGAATGGCAGATAGTACCAGAAGAAAATATAAAACGCTTTCAAAAATCTGTCCGATACAAAAGGTCAGAAGATAAAGAAGCTGCTTTAGAAAAATTTAAAATCACATTTCAGAAACAACGGTTATGGAATGAGGTATTGAAGATTGAAAAAAGTGCAGATGCCCAACTTGGCAGGTCATTTGAATTTGCCCTCCCCAAAGAATGGAGCAGACAGGAACAGATTCAATATACAGCCGACTATATCAAAAAAACATTTGTGGATAAGGGAATGTGTGCTGATTGGAGTATCCACGACAAAGGGGATGGCAATCCTCATGTCCATCTGCTTCTGACAATGCGCCCTTTTAACCCGGATCATTCTTGGGGGAAGAAAGAAGTCAAAGATTGGGATTTTGTCAGAGATAAAAGCGGAAATATCGTGATTGATGAATCCCATCCGAACTGGTGGCAGGATAAGAAAAACCCTGACCGTCATGGAATCCGTATCCCTGTATTAGATGAAAACGGAATCCAGAAGATTGGTGCAAGAAACCGCCTGCAATGGAAACGGGTACTGACCGATGCTACGGGATGGAACAATCCAAAAAACTGTGAACTGTGGCGGAGCGAGTGGGCAAAGGTGTGTAATGAACATCTGCCTTTGCATAATCAGGTCGATCACCGTTCTTACGAAAAGCAGGGAAAACTCCAGATTCCTACCATCCATGAAGGTGCTGACGCAAGAAAGATTGAACAAAAGTTTCTTGCCGGGCAGGAAATAAAAGGTTCGTGGAAAGTAGCGGAAAATCAAATCATAAAACAACAAAACACGTTATTGCAAAAGATACTGGACACCTTTGGGAAAGTATCAGGTGCATTATCATTATGGAAGGAGCGATTAAATGACATTAGAAGAAAGCCGGGAAATTATACCCTTAATGGAGTCCATGATTGGGCAAATCGAAGAACAGCAGACCTTAATGGCAGAAATGCTTCTGGAAATGCAGAACCGGGACACCCAACTCTCTCTTATGCAGGAACAGAATCAGAAATTGCAAAAATTAAACAGCGAGTTATCCGAGCTGCTCAACATTTTGCCAAATACCGAGGAACTACTTTCCAAGATGGAAGAACAGAAAACGAAGATAGAACTTTTGGAAAACGAAAATCAGCAATGGCAGATATTGGCACAGAAGCTGAACAGCGAAAACAGTTTATTACTGAAACAGAACACCGAATTGCTGAACTGGAACAGCAGGTAGAGAAAGGACGTGATATAGATGAACGAATCCAGAGAATTAAAGAACGCCGAACAGTTGGAAGAACTTCTGCTCTTGACCGAGGAGATACAAGAAGAGTTGGAACAGAAAGACCAGCTTATCGTGGAACTGAAGACGCAGCTCAACGAATCTCTGACCTTGAACGAGAAATTAAACAAAGAGAACAGAGCCGGGAATATTCAAGCATTAAAGAACGACTTGAAGCTGGCAGACAGAGCATTGCGGAGCGAGAAAGAGAAGCTGCGAAGCGCAAACGTCACGATAGAGGAATGTCAAGATAAAATACGATGCTTAACACAACAACGGGATTATGCCCGGACACATCAGAAAATCGTAGAGATACCGGTAGAAAAGCCGGTACTCTATAAAAAATGCGAAGCCTGTGACCGGACAGCCTATCAGAATGCAAAAGCAAGATACGAAACACAAAAAGAGCAACTTGCAGGACAATATAAAGCAAAAACGGTAATGTTCCAAACAACCTTGTTCCTTCTTGCATGGTATTCGCTGACAACCACTCTTTTTCAGGCAGTACAGTCAGATGTGTTCCTTTCCGATTGCAAATCATTCTTCCATGATGCAGCATCATTCATACAAACTTTTATCGGTTGGACGATTGATGCCGGGCAATCTGTGGCACAAATCAGCACAAAAATTCCAAATGAGATTATAGCCGGAATCATATATTGGTTATTGATGATATTGGTTGTTGGAATATGTGTGGCAGGGACAGGGATACTGGCAATACTGATAGAAATAAAGGTTATAGAATTATATAAGAAAAACTGTTGGGATGTTATTACCCTACTGATGATACTGACAAGTGCGGCTGTCATCATTTATTTTGGAGAAGTAATTAAAAAAGCATTATCAATAAATCTGTTGTTCTTTTGGTTAATTTTACAAGGAATATATCTTACAATTCGACGCTATATAAGTCAAGATACTGATTGACTAGATACAAAATATTTGATAAAATATAAATAGAAATACAGCAGATCAAATGAGGTAAAACTTATGAGAGCAAAGAAAGTGATTGTAGGGGTAGCTATTAGTGCAATGTTAATTTCTTCATCAATTCCAGTAATGGCATTTTCTGTTACAAACGGGAATAAGACATTTGATAAAAAGTGGGAATTGAGCACTACATCTGATGGCGGAAAAGGTGTTTTGACTTATGGTTATAATACTCTTGCTATTAATGAAGATTATGCACACGCATATCATTCAACTAAAGATCATTACGCATATGTCAAGAATGGAAATGGTTCTTTTTCGGGTTCAAATGTTGGTAAAGGTAATTGGTCTAAAATTGAGGTTGCTCATAAAGGAAATAGTATTACCTACGGTAATAGCTACTAAACAAAGGTTCGGGATAATGGCTGAGTGGTTGGAATTCCAACCACTCTTTTTTGTGGAGTGTATATAAATGAAGAAAAAAATAAAATATATAGGAATTGTTTTGGTTATTTTGTTCTGTTGCTATAATTTATTTTGGTACTTCGGGAGTTATAAACCATATAACGAATTTCAGAAAGACTTCCCTGAAATAGAAGAATCTGGAG
>NZ_JAJCNG010000027.1:0-37209 GCF_020561005.1 Mediterraneibacter sp. 210702-DFI.3.120
GACTAAGGATCTTGTGATCAATGCGATCGTGTGGGTTCAAGTCCCATCTTCCGCATCATTTTCAAAAAAATATTTTAGAAATGCGGAAGTGTCGGAACTGGCAGACGAGCAAGACTAAGGATCTTGTGATCAATGCGATCGTGTGGGTTCAAGTCCCATCTTCCGCAGTAAGATAAGACCAAGAGTACAGAACAAAGTATTCTTGGTTTTTTTTTATATATTAGGAAAGTCCTTTCCTAATATATAAAACCGTTCTGCTTGGAAAATAATATTGGAAAAGAAAAAAAGAAGAAAATTAAAAAAATAAAAAGGAAAGAGAAGAGTTTTGTCGAATATATATAATAGAGTATTCTTTAAACATTAAGCGGAGGCACTCATGTACTACTCAGAAGAACTGATAGAAGAAGTAAGATCAAGGAATGATATTGTAGATGTGATTTCCGGATATGTCCGGCTGCAGAAGAAAGGCAGCTCTTATTTTGGATTATGTCCGTTCCATAATGAGAAATCACCGTCTTTTTCTGTGAGCAGACAGAAGCAGATGTATTACTGCTTTGGATGTGGGGCGGGAGGGAATGTTTTTACATTTCTTATGGAATATGAGAATTTTTCTTTTGTAGAAGCAGTGAAGTTTCTTGCGGACAGAGCAGGAATCGAACTTCCGGAGATGGAATACTCGAAAGAAGCGAAGGAAAAAGCAGATTTAAAGTCTACGATTCTTGAGATGAATAAGCTGGCTGCAAAGTATTTCTACGTACAGCTGAAATCAGAGCGTGGAAGTCAGGCCTACAGTTATCTTAAGAACCGTGAACTCTCAGATGAGACGATCACAGCGTTTGGACTGGGATTTTCGAACAAATACAGTGATGATCTGTATAAGTATCTGAGAGAGAAGGGATACAGCGAAGAACTGATTCGACAGGCCGGACTGATCAACACGGATGAACGTCAGGGTGTGTACGACAAGTTTTGGAATCGTGTGATGTTTCCAATTATGGATGTCAATAACCGTGTGATCGGATTTGGTGGCCGTGTGATGGGAGATGGGAAACCGAAATATCTGAATTCACCGGAGACAGTCGTTTTTGATAAGAGCCGGAATCTTTATGGTCTGAACCGTGCCAGAACATCAAGAAAGCCATACTTTCTTCTTTGCGAAGGATATATGGATGTGATCTCTCTCCATCAGTCCGGATTTACGAATGCGGTAGCTTCATTGGGGACTGCATTGACAGCAGGGCATGCAGCTCTGATCAAGCGTTATGTCCAGGAAGTTTATCTGACTTATGACAGTGATGAAGCCGGTACAAGAGCAGCACTTCGCGCAGTGCCGATCTTGCGGGAGGCCGGGATTTCTGCTAAAGTTGTAAGGATGGATCCATATAAAGATCCGGATGAATTCATTAAGAACCTTGGAGCAGAAGAATATGAGAAGCGGATCCATGCGGCGCGTAATGGATTCATGTTCAGCCTGGAGATGCTGGAGAAAGAATATGATATGAATTCTCCCGAAGGCAAGACAGATTTCTTCAGGGAAGTGTCGAGGAGACTGCTTGAATTCGAAGATGAGCTGGAGCGTAACAACTATATCGAAGCTGTTGCAACAGCATACCGGGTCAGCCGGGAAAGCCTGGAGAAGATGGTCGCAAAGATGGCTGTGAATGCCGGAATGGCGAGACCGGTCGCAAGACCGAAACGGGCAGAGGGATCTGAGAAGAAGCAAAAGGAAGACGGAATCCTTACTTCACAGAAAGCATTGTTGACCTGGATGATCGATGATGACAGGCTCTTTGATCAGATCAGTCAGTACATAAGCCCGGGTGATTTTACAGAAAGTCTGTATCGGACGGTTGCAGAACTTTTATATGAGCAGAGAAAGCAGGGAGCCTTGAATCCTGCGAAGATACTGAATCACTTCACAGAGGAAGAAGATCACAGAGAAGCAGCCTCTTTGTTTAACACAAGAATCAAAGAGCTGAGGACAAAGGAAGAGAGAGAACAGGCTTTACAGGAGACAATCCTGCGGGTGAAGAGTTATAGCATTGAGCATCAGACAATGAATCTCGACCCGACAGATATGCGGGGGTTACAGCATTTGATGGAAGAAAAACGGAAGCTGGAGAACCTGAAGAATTTGAATATTACAATTCAATAAGGATAAAATAAAACAAGACAGGCTGCGGATGCGCGCAGCGAAGGAAGGAAGAACACATGGACGATATTACACAGAAATTTCTTGAGAGATTGAAAGACCTGGTTGCACTTGGTAAAAAGAAAAAGAGCATACTGGATGTTCAGGAGATCAATGATTTTTTCAATGATATGGAACTCAATACAGAGCAGATGGAGAAAGTATTTGATTACCTTGAGGCAAATAACATTGATGTGCTGCGCATTAGCGGAGATACACCGGACGAGGTGGACGTAGATCTGGATGACATTATCATATCTGAGGAAGATGAAGTGGATATGGAGAATATCGACCTGTCAGTTCCGGAAGGTGTGAGCATCGAAGATCCGGTCCGTATGTACTTAAAGGAGATCGGTAAGGTACCTCTTCTGAGTGCGGAACGTGAGATCGAGCTTGCACAGAGAATGGAAGAAGGCGATGAGGAAGCCAAGAAAGAGCTTGCAGAAGCGAACTTAAGACTTGTAGTCAGCATCGCAAAGAGATATGTTGGAAGAGGCATGTTATTCCTTGATCTGATCCAGGAGGGTAACCTCGGTCTGATCAAAGCAGTTGAAAAGTTTGATTATCACAAGGGATATAAGTTCAGTACTTATGCTACATGGTGGATCCGTCAGGCAATCACGAGAGCAATCGCGGATCAGGCAAGAACAATTCGTATCCCGGTTCATATGGTTGAGACGATCAACAAGCTGATCCGTGTATCCAGACAGCTTCTTCAGGAACTGGGAAGAGAACCACTTCCGGAAGAGATTGCCAAGGAGATGGATATGCCGGTAGAACGTGTACGTGAGATCCTGAAGATTTCACAGGAACCGGTTTCTCTTGAGACACCGATCGGTGAAGAGGAAGACAGCCACCTTGGAGACTTTATCCAGGATGATAATGTACCGGTTCCGGCAGAGGCAGCTGCACAGACACTTCTGAAAGAGCAGCTGGATGAAGTACTGGATACATTGACAGAGAGAGAGCAGAAAGTCCTCCGTCTTCGTTTTGGAATGAATGACGGAAGAGCACGTACACTTGAAGAGGTTGGACGAGAGTTTGATGTAACAAGAGAGCGTATCCGTCAGATCGAGGCGAAAGCACTCCGTAAGCTCCGTCACCCAAGCAGAAGCAGAAAACTGAGGGATTATCTGGATTAATGATGGAATTATCGAAAAGATTACAGGCGGTCGCAGATCTTGTGACCGCCCATTATAAATTAGCGGACATTGGAACGGATCATGCATATATTCCGATTTATCTGACACAGCAGAAGAAGATTACAGAAGCAGTTGCACTTGATGTCAATGAAGGACCATTGCAGCGAGCAGAGGAACATATCCGCGAGAATGGACTTGAAGCAGAGATAGAGACGAGACTTTCCAATGGATTTCAGGCATTACAGCCGGGAGAAGTCCAGTCTGCGGTCATCGCAGGAATGGGCGGCGGACTTGTGATCCGGATCCTGACAGAAGGAGAGGAAGTGGTGCGAAAGCTTGAGGAGTGTATCCTTCAGCCACAGTCAGAGATTGAGAAAGTGCGGGCATTTCTTCTTGAGAAGGGATATGAATTTCTGGAAGAAGATATGGTCTGTGAAGATGGAAAATATTATCCTATGATGAAGGTAAGACCACCGGTAGCTGATACAGCAGGCGAAGATACAGAAGTAAAGTGCTGGGATACGGTTCAGTTAAAATATGGAAAGCTTTTGCTGGAGAAACAACATCCGGTACTCAGAGAGTATCTGGAAAGAGAGATACGCATTTATCAAAGTATTTTAGAAGGATTGAAAGCGAAAGATTCTGACCGGATTCGTCAGAGAAAAGAAGAATTGGAACAGGAACTTGTAGAAGCAGAGAAAGGGATGAAATATTATGCAGTGTAAAGAGATTATACAGGTAATAGAGGCAACATTCCCGCGAACAGCAGCTTTGGGATTTGACAATGTAGGACTGCTTGCAGGACGTTCAGAGAAAGAGGTGTCCAGAATTTATCTGGCATTGGATGCAACAGATGTTGTGATCGACCGTGCGATCAAGGAAGGCGCGGACATGCTGATCACACATCACCCACTTTTATTCTCAGCAGTAAAGAAAGTGACGGATGAAGATTTTATTACAAGAAGAATAGTGAAGCTGATTCAGAATGACATTTCCTATTATGCAATGCATACGAATTATGATGTGCTTGGTATGGCAGAACTGTCCGGAAAGATCATGGATCTTCAGAATGGGGAAGTGTTAGATGTCACCTATACAGATGAAGAAGGGAATCCAGAAGGAATCGGAAGAATCGGTAATCTGGAGAAAGAGATGACATTGGAAGAGTGCTGTGTCTATGTGAAACACAGACTTGAACTTGGAAGTCTGAAAGTATTTGGAGATATGCAGAAGAAGGTGCATCGTCTTGCAATTTCTCCGGGATCAGGAAAGAGCTCGATTGCAGTTGCTCTCGAGAAGGGGGCAGATGTTCTTGTAACAGGAGATATCGGTCATCATGATGGAATTGATGCAGTAGAGCAGGGGCTTGCAGTAATTGATGCAGGACATTATGGCACAGAATATATTTTCATTGAAGATATGAAGCAGTTCTTTGAGAAGAAGCTTCCGGTGCTTGATGTACTTACAGATCCAATCGAGCATCCGTTCCAGATCATATAATCAGAAGTGAACGCATAATAATGTTCAGCAGGGCAGTTGTGAGCGAAAAGCAGTTCACAAAGACAGTGGAGGTGGCTGAGGAGTTGGAAAGTCAGAAATGTAAGGTTACGATAAGCGGAAAAGAGTATCTTTATGAGAAGGGGACGTCTTATCAGGAGATCGCGAAGGATTTTCAGAAAGAGTATAAACATCAGATCGCACTTGTGATGCTGGATGGACATCGTCTGCAAGAACTTAGAAAACAGGTTTCCGGAGACTGTACGCTGCAATTTATTACAACACAGGATACGGCGGGGTATGACACGTATCGGAGAAGTGTCTGCTTTCTTTTTATTAAGGCAGTACACGATGTGATTGGCCATGAGCGTCCGCAGCAGGTGCGTGTACGGATTCATTTTTCGTTAGGTGCAGGATTTTACTGTACGGTGGAAGGAATCGATCATGTGGGAATGGAATTCCAATGGAAAGTTGAAGAACGCATGTATGAACTTGTACAGCAGAGACTTCCAATCACAAAAGAGTTGATCCATACAGAAGAGGCAGTGGAATTATTCCATCGATATGGGATGTTTGATAAAGAACGTCTGTTCCGGTATCGGAGAAGCTCCCACGTGAATCTGTATGCCATGAATGAATTCCGTGACTATTATTATGGTTATATGATGCCGGATACAGGAGATTTGAAGTATTTTGCATTGTATCTGTATCAGGGCGGAATCGTACTTCAAATGCCGCTGAAAGACGAACCGGAGAAAGTCCCTTTATTTGTGCCAAAGGATAAGCTGTTTCGTGTACTCAGTGAGTCTGTGAGATGGGGAGACCAGCAGGGGATTGATACCGTCGGCGCGCTCAATGACATGATCACGCAGGATGATATGCGTGAGATTGTTCTTGTGCAGGAGGCATTCCAGGAGCGCAAGATCGGAGAGATCGCAAAGCAGATCGCAGATCGTCCGGGGGTAAAGTTTGTTCTGATCGCAGGACCTTCTTCTTCCGGCAAGACAACATTTTCACACCGCTTATCCATTCAGCTCAGAGTGAATGGGCTTCATCCACATCCGATTTCTGTAGATAATTATTTCGTAGATCGGGAGAAAACACCGAAAGACGAGGATGGAAATTATAACTTCGAATGCATTGAAGCAATCGATGTGGAAAAGTTCAATGAGGACATGAGCAATCTGCTGGCAGGCGAGGAAGTCTATCTTCCGGTTTTTGACTTTAAGACCGGTAAACGGAATTTTGAAACAAGGCCAAAGAAACTCGGTGAAAATGATATCCTTGTAATCGAAGGAATCCATTGCCTGAATCCGAAGCTGACAGAACAGTTATGTGATGACCGGAAATTCAGGATCTATATCAGTGCATTAACACAGCTGAATATTGATGAGCATAACCGGATTCCGTCTACAGACGGACGTTTGATCCGAAGACTTGTCAGGGATGCAAGAACAAGAGGGGCATCGGCGACGAAGACCATCTCGATGTGGCCGTCAGTGAGAAGAGGAGAAGAGAAGAATATTTTCCCATATCAGGAATATGCAGATGTGATGTTTAACTCTTCCCTGATCTATGAACTGGCAGTGTTGAAACAGTATGTGGAGCCGTTGCTTCTTGGCGTAAGCAAAGATTCTCCGGAATATGTTGAAGCAAAGCGGTTGTTGAAATTTCTGGATTATTTCGTAGGAATCGGAAATGACAATGTGCCAACGAATTCACTTTTGAGAGAATTTATTGGCGGTGGATGTTTCCATGTCTAATGCAATAGAAAGATAGAAGAAAGAGGATACATAGAAAACTTGTATGTGACAAGAATTTCTATGTATCCTCTTTGCATTAAGATACCTCTTTGTTGATCATATCCTGCAATAAGCAGAAATATACAATATCTAATCCTAAAATCGAGAGAACCAGGTAGAGAATAGAAGAATTCCCCTGTATTCCTCTGATGCGGTCACAGCGTTCTCCCATCTTATAAGCCCAGTAAATACCATAGATTCCACAGGTGATCAAAGAAAATAGGAATACCATGCCTCCGCTTGTTGCCTGTGGCTCTCCGGCCAGCTGATTCACCTCATCATTCAGCTTGATCATCCAGTAGATACTGTAGATGCCGCAGGTGAGAAAAGAAAAAACAATTGCAAGTACAAGATTACGTGGCATAATGCCTGCAGTTGTCCCGTTCCGGTAATAATTGTTCTGATTATAGTTGTTCTGGTAATATGCATTCTGCTGGAACTGGCTTTCCTGCTGCTTTTGATTCTCCTGTGTATGAGCATTATCATTAGGAGTGGGAAGCGGAGCACCACATTCCTGACAGAAAGAAGCACTGTCTTCGCAGAGTGAATTACATTTTGGACAGATTTTCATAGAAGATTCTCCTTTGCATGAATTAGTTCGAAAAATGTCAGAAGTTGACAAGATCCTTCTGAAAAGTATCGTAGCATAAAAAGATACAAGTTACAAGAAATGTAGCCAAGTTTTAGGATATCTTAAGATATTCGATAGAAATAAACCCGGAAGATGCATAATATTCTTCCTTTTTCTTTCAAAAAGTTTGTGGTAGAATAGTAATGTTTCTGAAAATAAAACATGAGGAGATGAAAGTATGCCAGTATTTGACTTTAACAGTGCACCGGAAGATAAGAAAGAAGTTCAGTGTACTTATACAACATTTTGTTCCAACGAAGACCATGCGACACCGGAGTGTCCGATTCTTGTTCTGGATAACCAGAACCGGAAGTGGAACCATCATTCCTGCGGTGTGTTTACCAATCAGAATAAGCAGACCGCATTTGAGTTTGATGAAAAGGACGGAACATGCAGTGCAGATATCCTGAAAGTGGATGCACGTTTTGTCAGCCTTTTAAAATGGCTTGGAGAAAATCACATTAATGTACGTCTTTCCGGAGAAAATAAGCCGGATGGTTATGCCGTTTACAGAATCCGTGAGATCGCATTTGGAGGCGGAACAAAATTATCTGCTGAGGACGGCTTCCTTCAGTTTATGATCGAGCGGCTGTTTGCAAGTGATGCGCCAAAAGAAGAGATCAATGATGACGAGCAGGAAGAGTCCGGAGATGACATGAAGCTTACAAGTATTCAGAGTATTACAGACTTTATGACATGCGCAGGACGTACACTTCCGGATAACATTCGTCTGTGGGCAAGAAGAAATCTTGCAGTTGCACGTTCTCACGAGGTCTCTCAGGAAGAGCGCCGTCACGCACAGAGAGCACTTTCTATCATGATGAATATTCAGTGGAAGAGCAATTACTTTGAAGCAATCGATCCGGATGAAGCGAGAAGAATTCTGGATGAAGAGCTGTATGGAATGGAGAAAGTAAAGCAGAGAATCATAGAGACGATCATTCAGATCAACCGTACACACACACTTCCGGCGTACGGACTTCTGCTTGTCGGACCGGCAGGAACAGGTAAATCTCAGATTGCTTATGCCGTTGCAAGAATCCTTAAACTTCCTTGGACAACACTGGATATGAGTTCCATTAACGATCCGGAACAGCTGACAGGAAGTTCAAGAATCTATTCGAACGCAAAGCCAGGTATTATCATGGAAGCATTCTCCATGGCAGGGGAATCCAATCTGGTATTCATTATTAATGAGCTGGATAAGGCGGCATCCGGAAAGGGAAACGGAAACCCGGCAGATGTTTTACTTACACTACTGGACAACCTTGGATTTACAGACAATTACATGGAGTGTATGATTCCTACCGTTGGTGTATATCCAATCGCTACAGCGAATGACAAGGATCAGATCAGTGCACCGCTCATGTCCCGTTTCGCTGTCATTGATATCCCGGATTATACACCGGAAGAGAAGAAAGTAATCTTCTCCAAATTCGCACTTCCGAAGGTGCTGAAACGCATGAGCCTGAAGGCAGAAGAGTGCATTATGACAGATGAGGCACTCAATGAAGTGATTGAACTGTACTCCAACACATCAGGAATCCGTGATCTGGAACAGGCAGCAGAACACATCGCAGCGAATGCGCTGTATCAGATTGAAGTGAATCATGTGGAGAAAGTTGAATTTGATGCAGAGATGGTAAGAGAACTGCTTGGATAAAGTTGGGGCATAAATGATAGTATTAAGTGTGGTATCTGTTACTGTTCACTCCCGTGTCAATCACTCCGCTGATTGACACGGAGGATGCGTTGCTGGTCGCACATTGTGTGAACAGTAACTGGTATCTTTGTAGAAGGCTTCTGTTAAGAATGTATAGATGTTGAAATTCATATATTCTGTGTTATAATAATATCCATCAAGGGAGGCAAAAATATGATTTTAGTTGATAAAAATATAAAAAATCGCCATTCGGAGATATTCTGTGATGGATGTTATGATGAGTCTAGTGTTAATGCAGTATCATATGACCTACACATTGAAGGTATTGTAGAGCAAGATGCTTTAGTAGATTCCTATATACTACGTTCTAATGAAATGATTTTCGTTAAGATGTCAGAAAAAATCCATATGCCGAATGATTTGATGGGACGTATTGGTGAAAAGAATTCTAGAATGCGACAGGGGTTAATTGTGTCAGGACCACATTATTTTCCGGGACATGAAACATATATTTATTTGCGAGTTCAGAATATTACTGCTAGTACAATTAAGATAAAAAAGGGTGATAAAATTGCTCAGATATTTTTTGAACAATTAAGCGAAGAACCAGAGCATACTTATAATGAACAGCAGAATGCCTCTTTTAATGATGAAGATCAGTATAGAGGAATGGCTAATTATAAGGATGAGTATGAAGAGAGAATTGGTAGAATAAATAATGCCAATAATGATTTGGATGAGAAAATAAATCATATATATGCTAATATACTAACACTCATGGGAATTTTTGTTTCAGTGTTTTCGTTAATTACAGTTAATTTTAGTAATTTGGGAAAACAATTTGCGAATACAAAATATGTGATAGTAATGAATTTATCATTAGGAATAGTGATATGTTTATTTTTAGGATTGATAATGATGTTTATTAATCATAAGACATGCAATAAGAAGATAGTTGCGATTTATATAGTATTAATGCTTCTATTAATTGCTGCGTTATTAATCGTATTATAATAATAAAAACCGGGTTAACACAAATTCTTGATTGTGGTGACCCGGTTTTTATATAAATAAAGTTTAATTCTTATTGTCTATAATACTGCAGGAACTCCCCGATTTTACCAACCGCCTCTTTCAGTACTTCAATACGCGGCAGATAAACCACGCGGAAATGATCCGGCTGATGCCAGTTGAATCCACTTCCCTGAACAATCAGGATCTTCTTGTCACGAAGCAGATCAAGAGCAAATTTCTCATCATTCACAATATTGAACTTCTTCGTATCAATCTTCGGGAACATATAAAATGCAGCCTGCGGTTTTACTGCGCTGATTCCCGGAATATCCGTCAGAGCCTTGTAAACATATTCACGCTGCTCGTAAATACGTCCACCCGGAACAATATAATCATTTACACTCTGGTGTCCGCCGAGAGCTGTCTGCACAATGGACTGCGCCGGAACGTTAGAGCAAAGACGCATGTTGGAAAGCATCTTGATTCCTTCGATATAGTCTCTTGCAATATTTTTATTTCCACTTAAGATCATCCATCCGATACGGAATCCGGCGATCATATGGGACTTGGACAGTCCGCTGAATGTCACGCAGAACAGATCCGGTGCAAGAGAAGCGATAGAAACATGCTCTTTTCCATCCATAACAAGACGGTCATAAATCTCATCAGAGAAAATGATCAGTTGGTGTTCTCTTGCGAGGTCTACAATCTGCTGCAGTACTTCCTTCGGATAAAGAGCACCGGTCGGATTGTTTGGGTTGATGATAACGATCGCTTTTGTACGGTCATTGATCTTCTTACGCATATCTTCGATATCCGGATACCAGTCAGACTGCTCATCACAGATATAGTGCACAGGCTTTCCACCGGCAAGTGTAGCACAAGCTGTCCAGAGCGGATAATCCGGAGACGGGATAAGAATCTCATCGCCTGTATCCAAAAGAGCAGACATCGTAAGATTGATCAGTTCACTGACACCATTTCCTGTGTAAATATCGCTCATCGTTACATTTGGCAGGTGCTTTAACTGGGCATACTGCATGATCGCTTTTCGCGCAGAGAACAGACCGGCAGAAGCAGAGTAGCCTTCGCAGTCAGAAAGCTGACGGCTCATGTCATAGATCACCTCATCCGGTGTACGGAAGCCAAACGGAGCCGGATTTCCGATATTAAGCTTCAGTACATGAGTTCCCATCTCTTCCATTTTGGCAGCCTCATCAACAACCGGACCTCTCACATCATATAATACATTATTTAACTTGGATGATTTCTTGAATTCTCTCACTTTCATACCTCCTGAATTATCTGCGGATGTCTGTATCTTATCAACATCTGACAGTGTGGAATCATTATCATTATTATTGTTTAACCAGTCAGGGTCAACCTGCAGGGCATCTGCCAGAAAATGTAAGATGTCGGTACGCGGGATTGTCTTCCCACTGACATACTGGCTGACATGACTTTTCCCAAGCTTGATCCCTTTCTGCTGGGCAAGACGAACAAGATCAACCTGCTTCAGGCCTTGCTCGTTCATAGCGGCTTTTAATCTGTCTGCAAAGGTTTCCATAAAGCTCCTTTCTGGGGTCATCTTTCCAGAGGTCAGACCCCATCAATAAAGTATTAACAAAACACAAAGTTCAATTTAGAATCTGCTTCAATACGAAAATCTCTAAAAAGTTCAATTTAAAAGTTCAAAACTTTAGTCAGAGTATACCACGATAAATGAAAAAGTTCAATAAAAAAATTACTGTTATAGAAAATTCGCAAAATCACGGTATCATTAAGAAAATATGATATACTAAAAGTGTTTATTACAGCAAAATACAAAGTACACAGAACGAAGGGAAACAGGGAAATGATTCTTGAAAATGAAAAAATAAAACAGGCATTGGAATATATAAAGGAAGAAGATCCGGCAACGACTCAGGACACGCTCAATATGTGTCAGATTCCGGCACCTTCTTATAAGGAAGAGAAAAAAGCGGAGTATATCCGGGAGCGGTTCCGGGAGATCGGGCTTAGGGATGTCAGGATTGACGCTGTTGGAAATGTGCTTGGGATCTGGCCGGGAACCGGTGAAGGACCAAGTGTAATGCTTGCAGCACACACAGACACAGTATTCCCGGAAGGGACAGATCTGACGATAAGAAAAGAAGGGAATCGTTATTATTGCCCCGGCATTAACGATGACACACATGCAGTGGCGGAGATGATCGCAGTAGCGAAAGCAATGATCCATGCAGATCTTCACACAAAAGGAGACTTGATCTTCTGTGCAAATGTGTGTGAAGAAGGACTTGGAGATCTAAGGGGCGTGAAGTATCTGTTCGGATACGACAACAAAGCTTCAGAAGAATGTCCAGAGGTAGATGCATTTGTCTCGATTGATAACCAGTATACGGGCGGGGTGATCTATACGGCAACAGGAAGTCACCGTTATGAGGTGACATTTACCGGAAGAGGTGGTCACAGTTTCCAGAACTTTGGCATTCCTAATCCAATCCATGCAATGGGACGAGCCATCGCACAGATCGCAGAATTCCAGGTTCCGGATGAGCCGAAGACGACATTTAACGTAGGCGTGATCCAGGGAGGAACTTCTGTAAATACAATTTCAGGTTCTGCATCCATGCTGGTAGACCTTCGTTCGGACAGCGAAGAAGAGCTGAACCGATTGGACAAAGAACTTCATAAAGTGATCAAACAGGCAGTGGAAGAAGAAAATGCAAGATGGGATGCTTCAAAGCCGCAGATCAAAGTGCAGATCGAAGGACGCGGTGTGAGACCGGCGGGGGCACAGCCAAAGGACTGTGCAATCGTGAAAGCAGCATTCTGGGCGGCAGAACTGCTGGGAATTGAACCGGAGTATCGGTATGAGAGCAGTACAGATGCGAATATCCCGATCAGTATGGGAATCCCGGCAATCACTGTTGGAAGAGGTGGAGAAGAAGACGGAATCCATACCCTTCAGGAATGGTACGAGCCAAAAGAAGCATGGCTTGGACCACAGAGAGATTTGCTTCTGATGATTCTGCTTGCCGGGGCAGAAGGAGTCTGTGAGCCGGCTATAGAAAAAAGATAAAAAATCTTAAGAAAATATCAATGTCTTTTTAGGCACATTTCCTGTATACTGATGGTATGAGAGAATATTTTGTGCAGATTGTACCGGATGTCCCGGAGATTTTATCTCAGTCGAGAAGACTCCCACTTCTTCAGGTGGTGAGTAATAGCAAATTTATCTCAGTGGGAGTCCAATCTCCGACTGAGATAAACGCTCCGCGAGGATGCGCAGTGATTCTGATAGGAATATGTCAGCTTCGCTGACCAGAATCACGCGCCAAGTCTCACGGACGTTCGACTTGAACTTTTTGCACAAAAAGAAGTAAAAATAAAATAAAGCAGGAGGGCAAACGATGCGGGGAATCAGAAAGCAGTCATCCGACACACAGAGCTCCAGTCAGCCGAAAGAAAAAAGAAGATTGGATACAAAACAGAAAAAAGGAATGTTGATCGGCGGAGGTATCTTCCTTGTGGCAGTGATCGCCCTGATCTTTGTGAAGAATCTGACAGGTGGAAGTGGAGCAGATGGAGAGAATGTTCTCTATGCGGATTCCGTCGGAATGATCACAGGGACAGGACTTGGGACACAGAACCGTTTTACAGGAGTGGTTGAAGCACAGGATACGTTGAAACTGACACTGGCAGACAACCAGAAGGTAAAACAGATCTTTGTTGAAAAAGGGCAGGAAGTAGAGCCTGGAACAAAGTTGTTTGAATACGATACAGAAGAGCTTGCTATGACATTAGATCAGGGAAAACTGGAGCTTGAGAAGATCACGAACAACATCAGCAGCCTGAATTCACAGATCGCGACACTTACAACGGAGAAGAAGAGTGCGCCGGCCAGCGAACAGCTGTCCTATACGACACAGATCCAGGAACTTCAGATGGAGATCAAGCAGGAAGAGTACAATTATAAAGTAAAAGAGCTGGAAGTAAACCGTACACAGAAGAGCCTGGAACAGTCTACAGTAACTTCTACAGTTGCCGGAATTGTACAGGAGATCAACGAACAGCAGGGAACAGACCCTTCTACAGGAGAGTCCCAACCGTTTATGAGTATCCTTTCTACAGGAAAATACAGAATCAAAGGAAAGATCAGCGAGCAGAACATCGGAGATCTGACACCGGGCACACAGGTGACGATCCGCTCCAGAGTGAATGAAGATGAGATCTGGACAGGTACAGTAGATAACGTAGACACAGAGAAGCCGGAGAACAGTTCCCAGGATTCTATGAGTTATGGTTCTGAGAACAGCGATAATCAGGCAACAAAGTATCCATTCTATGTCACATTGGATACAATGGATGGATTGATGCTTGGACAGCATGTCTATATCGAGACAAGTACTTCACTGGAAGCAGACAAGATGTGGCTGATGCGTGACTACATTGTAGACGCAGATTCAGATCATCCATATGTATGGGTAGCAGGAGATAATGACAAGCTGGAGAAGCGTTCTGTTACACTCGGAGAGACGAACGAAGATATGGGAACCTGTGAGATCGTAGACGGACTGAAAGCTTCTGATTACATTGTATGGCCAAGCGAGGAGTGCAAAAAAGGTGCAGCTGTTGTGAAGAACGATTCAGGTACATCAGGCAGTACTTCAGATATGTCAGGAGCCGAGGGCGGTTACGAAGAACCTGTAGAAGAAAATGCAATGCAGGAAGGAGTTCCGGGAACGGAGGAGAGTGTGGATGAATAAAAAGAAAATAATAAAGATCGGCATTCCTGTGGCAGCAGGCTGTATCGTTCTTGCACTTGGAATCGGTTTCGCAGTGAAGAACAGCGGAAAGGCTGTTAAAGTAGCTCCTGTCAGCAGTTTGAATTCCGGCGGCTGGTACGATGATAGTGGGATTGCAAGTTACGGAACCGTCACAACGAACCAGAAGCAGGACATTTACGTGGATGATACTATGCCGATCACACAGGTTTACGTGAAAGCCGGGGATACGGTGAAAGTTGGAGACCGTCTTGTGGCATATGACACGACACTTTCTTCCCTGGAGCTTGAGATGAAAGAAATGCAGATTCAGGGGATTGACCTGAATATTCAGAACCTGCAGAAAGAGATCACCCAGCTCAAGGGGACAAAGACCGCGAAGGCAGATACAGGGGTATCCGTCGTGCAGACAAGCACAGCTGGAGAACAGCAGCCAACTGTACAGAAGATGAGTGCTGTAAAGACAACCATTCTTAATACATCAAAAGAGGATGAGAATAAAAAACCGGATGGTGATACCTCGAAGGATGATACTTCAAAAGACGATGCTTCGAAAGATGATAATACAAAAGACGATACATCCAAAGATGATAATAAAAAAGACGATGTACCGTCTTCCGCAATTGAGCGTCCATTCCCTGAAGCATTAAAGGGAAAAGAGGTTTACAGTGAGATTACATTAGATTCTGTTCCTTATAATAAAGAAGACGCAGACGGAACAATGGAAAAACCGTATCGTTATCTTTGTGCACCGGGGGCAGCCGTAAATGCACCGTTTATGCTTAAAGTATTAAAAGAGGGTCAAGTGTGTGCCTTTGATGTAGTAGATAACGCAGAAGCGCCGACAAAATTCTTATCCTGTTGGATCCTCGATGGAAAAACAGGACAGGTAGTCATACCGGATTCACAACCAACTCCAGACCCGGAGCCGACTCCAAATCCAGAGCCAACTCCGGAACCAGAACCAACTCCGGAACCAGAGCCAACTCCGGAACCAGAGCCAACTCCGGAACCGGATATTTCAGAAGATCCGGTTATCCCAGACACCCCGGACCTCCCGTCAAAGGAAGAAGTGGCGAAGCAAATCAAGGAGAAAGAGCAGAAGATCAAAGATCTGGATCTTTCCAAGAGATCCGCTGAACTGGAACTGAAAAAGCTGAAGAAAAAGGTCGGGGACGGCGTGATTAAAAGTACGGTAGAAGGTGTAGTCAAAGAAGCGACTGACGAAGCGTCTGCAAAGAATGAGAACAAACCGGTTGTCAGCGTTGTCGGAGAAGAAGGTTTCTATGTGACCGGAAGAGTCGGAGAGACAATGCTTGATCAGATCAAAGAAGGAATGACTGCGACTGTAATGTCCTGGCAGTCGGGAGAATCCTACGAAGCGACAGTTACAGGTGTTGGCAACTCACCGGTAAGCGATTATTCCACAGGAGAGAACCAGAATCAGTCCTTCTATCCGTTCACGCTCGTGATCCACGGAGACGCAAATCTCTCGAATGGTGAGTCTGTGAATCTGTCGATGGATGGAATTGCAGCAGGTAGTGATGGATCGATCTATCTTGAAAAAATGTTTGTCCGCGAGGAAGGAAACCGCTATTATGTCTACAAGCGGGGCGATAACGGCAGATTAACAAAACAGTATGTAGAGGTTGGCAAAAATATGTACAATTCACTGGAGATCACCTCCGGCCTCACAATGGACGACCTGATCGCGTTCCCTTACGGCAGAGATGTCAAAGAAGGCGCAAAGACACAGGAAGCAGATACCCTGTACGACTATTATTAAGAAGACTGAACAGTATCAAAATGAAAGAGAGTGAGGTGCCATTATGTTAGAAGACATCAGACTGGCGTTTCAGGGAATCTGGAATCATAAATTAAGATCTGCGCTCACAATGCTCGGAATCATCATAGGAATCGGTTCCATTATAGCAATTGTGTCTACGATCAAAGGAACGAATGAACAGATTAAGAAGAATCTGGTCGGTGCAGGAAATGACGCGGTAAATGTACAGCTCTATCAGGGTGACTGGCCGATCGATCTGCAGTATCAGTCACTCCCGGACGGAGTGCCGGAGATCTCAGACGAGACACTGCAGGAGGTCGTTGAACTCCCGGAAGTGGAGACAGCGTCTTTATATCATACAAGAAATGAATACGACGCAGTTTACCGCGGCGCAAAGTCATTAAGTAACAGCGTGATTCTTGGAATTGACAGAAATTATCTGGATGTTTACGGATATCAGGTAACCAAAGGAAGAGGATTAACAGACAAAGATTATTCCGAAGGACGAAAAGTAGCCTTGATAGACAAAACAACAGCGGCAAGTTTATTCGACAATGCAGATGTGATCGGAAGAACGATTGAGATCAAGGGCGAGCCTTTTGTTGTCGTTGGAATGGTTGCAAAGAAAGCAGAGTCCCAGCCGGTGATCAACTCAATGGAAGATTACTACCGCTACATGTCAGATGACCAGAGCGGAAAGATTATTATTCCGGATCAAGTATGGCCGGTCATCTACCAGTATGACGAACCACAGAACCTTGTCGTGCGTGCAAAAAGTACAGATGATATGACAGCGGCAGGAGAGAAAGCCGCAGATATTTTAAATGCTATGCTGACAGTTTCAGATGATACCGTGAAATACAAAGGAGAAGATCTGTTAGAACAGGCAACACAGATCCAGGAGATCAGTAACTCGACAAATCAGCAGCTGATCTGGATCGCCAGCATTTCTCTGTTAGTTGGTGGAATCGGAGTTATGAATATCATGCTCGTGTCGGTTACAGAACGTACCGGCGAGATTGGATTAAAGAAGGCACTCGGAGCGAGAAAACGCAGAATTCTGACACAGTTCCTGACAGAGGCGGCGGTGCTGACACTGCTTGGAGGAATTATAGGTGTTCTTGGAGGAATCGCACTTGCGTACATTATATCCAAAGTCTCAGCGGTTCCGGTAGCAATCAGCGGAGTTTCGATTGTGATAGCAGTGCTGTTCTCCACACTGATCGGTATTATCTTCGGACTGATCCCGTCCGTGAAAGCGGCGAACATGAATCCAATCGAGGCACTGCGACATGAATAAAAAAACAGTGGAAAAAGAAAATACTTGTTTCAATTTCCTTCCATATCTGTTATAGTATGTGTTAATTAAAAGAATCAGGAGAATCTGAGTGATCGGATTCTCCGTCTTTCTATGCAAAGAGAAAATAGCAATTATTAAAAGGAAAAGAGAAAAGGGGCATGTAGATTTGAGCGGCAGTACATTCGAAGGAAAGAAAAAGACAGAGAACGGAACAAAGAGGCTGATCTTCACAGCAGTATCTATCTTGCTGGAGATTGTCTTCCTTCTCTTTCTGTTCACAAAGGTAAGTGAATACGCAACTATTATTGACTGGGCAACAAGAATCGTGGCAATCTTTCTTGTGCTTGGACTTTACAGCATGGATAAGACTTCATCGATGAAAATGCCATGGATCATACTGATGCTTGCATTCCCGATTCTTGGTGTGAGTCTGTATCTTCTCGTAGGTCTGAACGGAAGCACGAAGAAGATGCGGGCAAGATATGAAGAGATTGATAAAAAACTGCTCCCATATCTTCCGGATAACAGACAGATTCTCGAATGGATGAAAAAAGAGAGTCCGCAGGCGGGGGCAATCGCTTCTTATCTGACGAATTACTCTTGTTACCCGGTTTATCAGAACACAGATGTTACATATTATGATGAGGCGATCAAAGGGCTGGATGCACAGCTGGAGGATCTTTCAAAGGCAGAAAAGTTCATCTTTATGGAGTATCATGCCATCGAAGACGAAGAGGCATGGCAACGGATCCAGACGGTACTTGAAGACCGTGTGAAAGCAGGCGTAGAAGTCCGTATCTTCTATGATGATATGGGATCGATCTGGTTTGTGAACATGGATTTTGCAACAAAACTGAAATCTTTAGGAATCAAATGCCGTGTATTTAATCCGATTCTGCCGGGACTGAATATGTTCCTGAACAATCGCGATCACCGGAAGATTACTGTGATTGACGGAAAGGTTGTTTACACAGGTGGATACAATCTGGCGAATGAGTATTTCAACATCACACATCCGTATGGAATCTGGAAAGATACCGGGATCCGTATGGAAGGAGATGCAGTCAAGTCTATGACAGTAGCATTTCTGGAAATGTGGAATGCAGCCGGAAATGTAAAGTCAAAAGAACTTGTACCGGAGAAATATGTGATCCACTATGCATACAAAGCACAACAGCGTGGTTATGTCCAGCCATATGCAGACAGTCCGCTCGATGGTGAGCAGGTAGGCGAGGAAGTATATATCAGTATGGCGAACAAAGCGGAGAAATACTGCTGGTTTATCACTCCGTATCTGATCATTACAGACGAGATGACACATGCACTCACACTGGCAGCAAAGCGTGGCGTTGATGTGCGTATCATAACACCGGGTATCCCGGACAAGAAGATGGTCTACAGTGTGACCCGTTCCTTCTATCATAATCTGGTTAAGCATGGAGTCCGTATCTATGAGTGGACACCGGGATTCTGTCATGCGAAGATGAGTGTGGCAGATGATAAAATGGCGACCTGCGGAACAATCAATCTCGATTACCGCAGTCTGTACCATCACTTTGAGAATGGATGCTTCCTGGCAGATTGCGACGCAGTGCTGGAGATCCGGGATGATCTGATCCGCACGATGGGAGAAAGCAGAGAAGTGACCGAGCAGTATAAAGAAGGAAGAAGTGCGGGCTTAAGACTCGGACAGCTGATCTTACGTCTGTTTGCGGAGCTGCTCTGATAATATCGTTTGTGGGTTGAATTTGCACGGGATTGATTGTATAATGAACTTGATTATTTTTTGAAGGAGGAATCAACGATGATTACCTGGAACAATTTGGATAAGCTTACTTCTTATCAGGAACTTAAGAAGACAGAAAGTGTAGACCTCGCAGCAGTGATGGCCGGAGAGAACGGAGCAGAGCGTGTGAAGAACTACAGCGTTCCGATGGCAGAAGGATTAGCATACAATTATGCAGCAAAGAAAGTGGATGACACAGTTCTCGCAGCTCTTGAGAAACTGGCAGAAGAAGCACAGCTGACAGAGAAGTTCGAAGCACTTTACAACGGAGAAGTTGTGAACACAGGAGAGAAGCGTCTCGTACTTCATCATATGACACGCGGACAGCTCGGAGATGCTGTTGAGGCTGACGGTGTAGACAAGCGTACTTTCTATGTAGAGCAGCAGAAGAAGATTGCTGAGTTCGCGAACAAAGTACATGCTGGTGAGATCACAAACGGTGCCGGAGAGAAGTTTACAACAGTTGTTCAGATCGGTATCGGCGGAAGTGACCTCGGTCCTCGCGCAATGTACCTTGCACTTGAGAACTGGGCAAAGAAGAATGATACATTCAAGATGGAAGCAAAGTTCATCAGCAACGTTGACCCGGATGATGCGGCAGCAGTTCTGAATTCTGTAGATGTTGCTCACTCTATCTTCGTACTTGTATCCAAGTCAGGAACAACACTTGAGACTCTGACAAATGAGTCCTTTGTAAAGGATGCTCTTAAGAATGCAGGACTTGACGCATCTAAGCATATGATCGCAGTAACAAGTGAGACTTCACCACTTGCCAAGAGTGATGATTACCTTGCAGCCTTCTTCATGGATGACTATATCGGAGGACGTTTCTCATCTACATCAGCAGTTGGCGGAGCAGTACTTTCCCTCGCATTCGGACCGGAAGTATTTGCACAGTTCCTTGACGGAGCAGCAGCTGAGGATAAACTGTCCCTCAATAAGAATATCAAAGAGAACCCGGAGATGCTCGATGCATTGATCGGTGTATATGAGAGAAATGTACTCGGATACCCAAGCACAGCAGTACTTCCGTATTCTCAGGCACTGAGCCGTTTCCCTGCACATCTGCAGCAGCTGGATATGGAGTCTAACGGAAAATCCGTAAACCGTTTTGGTGAGCCGGTTGATTATGTAACAGGACCGGTTATCTTCGGAGAGCCTGGAACAAACGGACAGCACTCCTTCTATCAGCTTCTTCACCAGGGAACAGATATTGTGCCGCTTCAGTTCGTAGGATTCAAGAACAGCCAGATCGGTACAGATGTTGTGATCCAGGACAGCACAAGCCAGCAGAAACTCTGCGCGAACGTAGCTGCTCAGATCGTAGCATTTGCATGTGGTAAAGAAGATGAGAACCGCAACAAGAACTTCGAAGGAGGACGTCCTTCAAGCATCATTATCGGAGAGCAGTTAACACCAGCATCTCTCGGAGCACTGCTTGCTCACTTCGAGAACAAGATCATGTTCCAGGGATTCCTGTGGAATGTAAACAGCTTCGATCAGGAAGGTGTTCAGCTCGGTAAAGTCCTTGCAAAACGCGTACTTGCACATGAGACAGACGGAGCCCTGAAAGTATTCAGTGATCTTCTGAACATCTAATCGAATCATATAAGTAAAAAGTATAGGAATCGTGCTGTCGGCAGAGAGTTCTGCTGACAGCACGATCTTTTATATATTAGGAAAGTGCTTTCCTAATATATAAAAAACGCTCCGCTTAGGATGCACACTGCGGCGTATAATGTAAGTGTCGCAAGCGACCGCCGCAGGCGCAAGAATGTGCCGAGGCACATTCTTTGTTCAAGCAAGGATTTTTTAAAAGAGAGAGGAAGCAAATGAAAAAGCGAAGGATCAAAGGAATTCAGATGATTCCATATGGACTTCTGGCCGGAGTTATGACAGAAGATTCAATAGAAGAGAGGCAAAGAGAAGTCCGCCTGACAGAGATTTCATCCGAAGGATTCCGCATCCGGCTTTGCAGGAGAGGGAAAGCAGAGGAGAACATTTATCCGAAAGCATTCAAGATCTGCTTCTATCAGATGGATCAGGCAGAGTATCGGGAGATTGAAATTCGTCATTTTCAGATAGAGTCAGGGGAACAGACAGAATTCTATCAAGCCTATGATATTTTCACAGTTCAGGAAGATTATAAAGAAGCCTTTCAGAAGCTCTGTGTCGAATACAGCCGATACATTTCGCTCAAGCTGGAAGAGGATGATGCACATCTGGCGCAAGAAATGACCGGTTATCCCGCGCAGGAAGAAGAGGAACATTTCAAGAATGAAACAGAACAAAATAAAGAGTGGTTTCAGAATGCAGAGATCTTCCAAAATCTGCCGGCAGAATTAGCGGTAGAACTGGATCATCCGAAACTATACGAACAATATCTGACCAGACCGATTGAACGGTTCATGAAAGAATACTGGCAGCAGCATGGAATCAAAGATGCGCGGATCCTGGGAAGACAACCGGACCGGTTGTATATCGGCAACCAATTCTGTCCACATCTATTTCCGAAAGAAGAACAGTTCTTTGCACTTCTTGAGAAAGCAGATAAAGAACGGATGGAAGTGACCGTTGCCTTTTCCTTTATTCGGGAAGACAGGCTTGCACAGACAGAACAGCTGTTGACACGCCTGGATCAGTGGTGTGAACAACAGGAGACTTCCGGGGCGGAGAAGAAACGACTTGAGGTTGTAGTCAATGATTGGGGACTGGCACATCTTGTGAAGCGGAAAGAACATCTGATCCCGTGTCTTGGGACGCTCTTAAATAAGCGGAAGAAAGATCCAAGAATGTCCTACAAGATGGGAGATAAGACGCTGTTGGAACAGAATAATCTGAATGCAGGATTTTATCGTACTTATCTGGAAGAAAGCTTTGGAATCAGCAGTTATGAGTGGGAAAGCTGCGGCTATACACAGGAAATACCGCAAAAGATACAGAACCATCTACACGTGCCGTTCTATCAGACAAATACGTCGAGCTATTGTACACTTTGCGCTGTACTGGAACACGGTGAACGTGGAAAACAAAGGGAGAGACAAGAATGTCCGGCACCGTGTCTGGAACATAGCTTCTTCTATCCAAAGCATTTATATATGAAGGGAAAATACAACAGTCTGTTCGCATTGGATAAACATCTGCTGGATGAACCGGAGCAGTTGAAGAGAGAACTCGGAATAAAATGGAACCGTCTTGTGGTCAATCTATTGTGAAATGTGAAAAACAGAAGGATGATGGAAGAATGGAGACACAGAAAAGAAAACAGAATGAAAAAGAAAAAGCAGAGCGAAGGATGAAAATCGTTGCAGGACTTGGCTCTGTGGATGAATATATTCCATATGTCCAGGCAGGAGCAGACGAATTGTTTTGCGGATATGTGCCATACAACTGGACAAAAAAATACGGAACCGTACTTCCACTGAACCGCAGGGAAGTGCTGGCTTATAATGTGCAGCTCGGTTCTTTCAGTGAATTAGAGATCCTCTCAGCAATGATCAGGAAGTACAGAAAGCCGGTGCATATCGCGATGAATTCTCTCTATTATATTCCGGAACAATATGAAGAGATTGCAGACATTGTGAAACAGTGTATGAAAATCGGATTCGACAGCTTCATTCTTGCCGATCCGGCATTGATTTTGTACCTGAGACAGAAAGGCATATCCTGTAAGATCCATCTCAGCGGTGAAGCCGGAGAAATGAACCAGGAGGCAATCAAAGTTTTCCGGGAAATGGGAATCGGCCGGTTCATCTTCCACAGGAAAAATACAGTTGCATCGATGCGGCAGATGATAGAAGCTGTAAATGCAGAAAGACTGGAATTCGAGGCCTTTGCATTGAACGAATTGTGTCAGTTCACAGGAGCATTCTGCAATTCCCTTCACTGTGATGAGATGGGTTATCTGTGCAGGACGACCTACTGGGGAGATGCTGAGATGGAAGAGCGTATGGAACGAGTGATAAAAAGAACATTGGAGATAGAAGAGCAACAATATCTCTGTGGGAAGAGTGGATGTGCTCTGTGTGTGCTGCCACAGCTGGAGGCGGCAGGGATTACTCATCTGAAACTGGTAGGACGAGGAAATTATGTGGAAGATATGATCCGGGATATTCGGAATCTGAAGGCTGCGCTGGGGATTCTGGAGGGGAATCAAAGAGAAGAAAAAGAGACAGGGAGATATATCGCTCAATTGAATAAGAAAATATTTGATGGTCAGCCGTGTGGAAATAATTGTATTTATAATCCGGGGCAGTTTCTTTGAGGTGTATGGGGAAAAAGAGAAAAGTTCAGAATAGAAAAAGAAAGCGTATTTCGTGGAGTAGATTACTCTACGAAATACGCTTTTTCTTTAAATTGTTTCAAATCTTAGTATAATTATCATGTTTAGTCTACTCTTTTCAAACATTTCTGTCAATGCATATACGTTCATTTCATGAATTTATACAATCTCTTAGCAAAAAAAGTCGAAAAACAGACACTTTCGTCATTTTAATCTCCTTTTTTGAATGGATTTTTATCTATTCGCCGTCAAATTTATGGTCAATTGTCAGTCAATTTACAAGCTATCAGATCAGAAAATCAAAAATATTTATTTTAAATTATCTAAGTTATTTCGTGCTTTTACAATCACATGTATTTAAAAATTAATCATAATTACAAATTTCACAGCATTTATTTACCGTCATTTTTTTGGTCAGACACCTGAAAACCATTGATTTCCAAGGCTTTCCATAAAAATTTCGTAGAGTAATCTACTCTACGAAATTTTTTGCAAAAAGGGTGAAGGCTTATGGGAAGAAGACCGGCAGATCTGTCAGGAAGAAAGTTTGGTATGTTGACAGCCAAATATGCGACAGAAAAAAGGGATAAACGGGGCTCCGTTTATTGGCATTGTGTCTGCGATTGCGGAAATGAAGTTGACGTGACGGCAGCAGGTCTTGTGCATGGTAATTATCATAGCTGCGGTTGTTTACAAAAGAAGAACCGTCAGGAAATTGCGCAGAGACGACATCTCGTAGACGGAACCTGTGTTGAAGTACTAGAAAAAAGAAAAAGCAGAAAAGATAACATGAGTGGTTTTCGTGGCGTTTTCCAGTTGAAGAATTGTAATCGGTATCGTGTGGATATTGGGTTCAAGGGAAAACGCTATTATGTTGGTCTTTTTGACAATTATGACGAAGCGGTGCAAGCAAGACTTGCAGCAGAGAATCTGATCCACAATGGTTTCATTCAGAAATGGAAGGAATGGAATGAGAAGGAGAAGGAGGATCCGGAGTGGGGGAAGGAGCATCCGCTTGTGTTTGATGTGAAGAAAGAGGATGGGGAGATTCGGGTGAGTGGTTGGAGTGAATGATTTGTTTATAACAAACAATGAATGACGAAAATGGACTGGGTGATATATACAGTTTTAACAAAATTCATGCACCGACAGGGTTCGATTCAAAAATCCAACACTTAGAAAAAACGTCATTGCAGGGTATACGGGGTTCGACTGTATAAATCAACACTTCGACTATAGAGAAATAGAGACGAGTGTACTCAACGGATGTTTTATGGAGTAGAAAACAAGGAAAATATGATTGCTGGGGTAATTGGATACGACAGCATAAGAAAACACTTAGCCGAGTGTGCGGTAAGAGGAAAAAGAAATACTATCTGTGAAGAGCGGATGTGTACATAGATAAAAAAATTGAGAGACCAGTGGAGGAAGAAACCTATGGCGGAAAAAAAGAAAATACTGTACATAGTCGAAGCTATGGGCGGAGGCGTTTTTACTTACATAGTTGATTTGGCAAATGAGCTGGTTAATTCCTATGATATGTACATTGCTTACGCGGTGCGGAAACAGACACCACAGAACTATAAAGACTATTTCGATAAAAGGATTCATTTGATTGAAGTCAAAAATTTTGGACGGGCAATTGATCCGGTGAAAGATATCGCCGCATTTTTTGAAGTTAAAAAAATAGCGGCAAAAATCAAGCCTGATGTAATCCATCTACATAGTAGTAAAGCTGGTGCAATTGGTCGGGTTGCGTTCAATGGAAAAATCCCAATGTTCTATACCCCGCACGGTTATAGTTTTTTGATGGAAAATTATAAGCCGATGAAGCGTAGAATGTTTAAGGTGATTGAATCGTTGTGTGCAAAGCGAAATTGCACGACCATCAGTTGCAGCGTGGGTGAACATCAAGAATCTCTGAAACTTACCAAACATGCCACTTATGTAAATAATGGCATCAACATGGCGGAACTTCAGAAAATTATGGATAAAACAGAAGAAGCAGAACACCCATTTACGGTTTACACTTTGGGAAGAATCTGCTATCAGAAAAACCCCACACTTTTCAATGAGATAGCCGAAGCACTTCCGGATGTGAAATTTATCTGGATTGGTGATGGCGAACTTCGAGAGCAACTTACAAGCAAGAATATTGAAATCACAGGATGGGCTGATCGGAACACTGCAATTAGATATGCAGTTAATGCAGATGTTTTTCTCCTTCCTAGCAGGTGGGAAGGTCTTCCGATATCGTTACTGGAATCTATGTATATGAAAAAAGTATGTGTAGTAAGTAATGTGATTGGCAATCGAGATGTCATTCATACTGGAGAAAATGGATTCGTTTGTAGTGGTACAGACGAGTATGTACATGCCATCAGAAATGTAAAAAACAATGGCACCAATGTAATTACAGAGTCAGCATATCATGATATTACTTGCTTGTACAATACTAAAAAGATGGCAGAACAATACGAAAAAATTTATGAAGATAATGTAAAGGAAAAAAATTAATGTCTATAAAAGTCGCAGAATTTGTTACTCGCCTTGAGTTCGGTGGAGTCGAAGCTATGCTATTGAACTATACTACCCATTTTCAACATCCGGAGCAGTTTAAATTTCATATCATCACGCAGGACATCAATGATGATAACTGTATCCGTCAATTTGAAGACGCTGGTTATACCGTTCATGTTGTAACACACAAACGAAAGAGCATTGCTAAAAATATAAGAGAAGTTTATCAAGTACTGAAGCAGGAACGCTTTGACATTGTTCACAGCCACATGACGCTGACAAATTTTTATGTTCTGTTTCTCGCAAAAATGCTTGGTGTCAGGGTTCGCATTTCTCATGCGCACAGTGCATTCCGAGAGAACAACTTAAAAGCAAAACTGACCTTTCCAATATTGAAGAGAATGAATCGTGCCGCTGCTAATATCTGGGTGGCCTGCGGATATAATGCAGGCGTATTTTTGTATGGGAAAGACGCGGTAGACACCCATAAAGTTTATATGATGCGCAATGCAATTGATTTGCAATGCTTTCAAAAGAACGATGAAATCCGCCAGATGATACGCAAAAAATACGGATTCGGCGATGGGGTGTGCATCGGCCATATTGGCCGATTTTCCCCACCCAAAAACCATTTTTTCGTTTTAGAGATTTTTGATGCTATAAGGAAAATTGCACCGAAAGCAAAGTTTCTACTGGTAGGAGACGGCGAACTACGAGATGGAATTCTTGCAAAAATAAAAGAATTGCAGCTGGAAGATTCGATTGTGCTCACCGGTAATGTAACGAACACGAATGAGTTTTATCAGGTGATGGACGTTTTTATTCTGCCGTCTTTTTATGAAGGGCTTCCGGTAGTCTCGATTGAAGCGCAGGCGGCAAATTTGCCTTGTTTGATTTCGGAAAATGTAGATCATCGCTGTGCCATAACATCCAATGTACATTTTCTTTCCATCCAAAAATCAGCGGATGAGTGGGCAAGAGAAATCTTGAAGTACGCTTCACAGCCACGCAGTGATGATAATATTGAGGCGTTGACTAAAGCTGGTTACAACATTGAAACCGAAGCACGAAAACTGGAAGAGCTTTATAAAAGCTCGATTAACGAACAGGAGTAACGTATTATGAAAGTTTTATATATCGTAAAGACACAGCTGCATTATTATCCTCCGTGCATTTCACAGATTCGTATGCTGAAGGACCTTAGCTATGATGTAGAAGTGCTGTATGGAACATCAAATGAAAGCGCATTAAAGTTGCTCTCAAAAGAAAATATCCCCTGCCATAAAGTTGCTGAAATCAAAGATGTGGCAAATTCTAAAATTGAAAAACTACAGGATTGGTATAAATTTCGCTGTGGAGTGTTGAAAACTCTTAAAAACTATCCGGAGGATACAATACTTTGGTTTGGAACGGCAGAAAGTGCTCTTCCCATGAAAGGTGCTTTGAATAGAAAAAAATATGTGCTCTCTCTGCTTGAACTGTTAGACGACTGCCCACGGAAAGTTAAGCTGCTGAAAGATCTTGCACAAAACGCAACTACGGTGACTGTCTGCGAGGAAACACGCGGCTACATCATGCGGGCGTGGTGGAATCTTCCAGAGGTACCGTATGTGTTCCCAAACAAACCATATAATCAGATTACTGATCGCCGCCATGAACCATCAATTCCCGAAACGAAGGCGGTTGTTGAACGAATCAAAGACAAAAAAGTTGTCCTATATCAGGGTATTTTGCAGAATACAGATGAGATTTTGGAAGTTGCCAAGGCATTGCGGACGATGGATTCCGGGTATACCTTATTACTGATGGGAATTGACAAATATCATAGTGTAGAAAAAATCAAAGCGGTTTACAGTGATGTAGAGTATGTCAGTTATATTCCGGCACCTTACCATTTGGAAATCACCAGTTATGCACACATTGGCATTGTCTTTTATCGTAATGATGCACTGAATAAAGTATTCTGTGCGCCGAATAAAATCTATGAATATTCTGGATTTGGTATTCCGATGCTGGCCAATGATATTCCGGGTCTAAAAAATACAGTTGGTAATGCTGGAGCAGCTGAGTGTATGGAACTGAAAGCAAACAACATTATTAACGCAATTCAGAACATTGAAGCAGATTATGATACCTACTCTGAAAACGCAAAAAAATTTTTTGCCGGAACAGATAATCTGAAGACAATGGAAAAACTGATGAGAAAGATTGTAAAATAACATGGATTTCTTTTTTGACTGGCTATTAATTTTAACTGCAACGGGAATTGTTATATCTGCATACAAACGTGTCGTATTTCAGGAAAATTGTTCCGTAGCGAATTATGTGATTGTTGTACTTTATGTGTTTTGCGTTCTCCCTATCATTTGCAACTATACGCTTGGATTACCACAGTATAAAACTATTTATTGGTATAAGCCATTTATTGAACCCATGGTTAATGTACAGGTTGGCATAATATATGACTTATATATTATGCTGTGTATTATCCTTCTTTATATATTCTGCGCACGAAAAAATCGGGGAATAGTATTAACACAATATAACTCGTTGACTTCAATTGTGTGTAATAACAGAGTTATTTCAACTGTTTTGATTTTCCTTCCCATCATTTATATCGCGTTAACGGGCTCATGGAAGTATTATGTAACTTATGCCGTTTCGAGTGCAAGAGGATTAACAGAATCAAACAAAATGGCTCTTATGACACCATGTATGTTAATTAGCATGATTGTTTATTTTGGTACAGTATTAAAAAACAATTTAACCATGAAAAAAATCATCCTAACGTTTTTATATTCGGTGTCAATTGTTTGGATATCAGGAAAACGCTTTATGCTTGCCAATATTTTACTCTTATTTATATTCTATACAGTAAACATGGACATAGATGTCAACGGCCGAAAGAAAATATATAGAATATTACCAATATTAGGAATTGTATTGATTGGCTTCTCTGTATTTTATTTGGCAGTAATTAGACCAATGGAGGAGACATCATCATTGAGTATCTACGATATGCTACGAGTTGACTTTGGACGTGATGATGTTATCAAGTATGTAATCAACAAAGAAATTATTCGCGGTGAACGCATTTTAGAGTATCGTGGTGAGACATTTTTAAGCCTGATAGGTTCTTTTATTCCACGAAAAGTGTGGCCGAACAAACCATATCCTCATTATATGTATTTAACTGCTTCTATATTGAACTTGGATATTCACAATCTGCCCGCAGGAACAACACCTTCTCTGTTAGAAATGACGATTTGCAATTTTGGCTTTTGGGGATTTGCAGCTGGAATTATCTTGTTGATTTGGATTTGTAAAATGATTGATAGGTCAAGAGACGTAGATACTAAATCTATCGGACTTATTTTAGCGATGGTTCTTTTAACACAGAGCATGGATGTATACCTTATTTTAGTTGTTGTCCTTATCGCTATTAATATTATGGTTAAATTTTTTAAGGGACGAATGGTACGCATTGTTATACATTGGTAACAAGAAAGGATAACTATATGCTGAATTGTAAAAAAGAATATTGTACAGGCTGTGGAATATGCACTTATAGTTGCCCGAAGCGGGCAATTAAAATGGAGGTATCACTCGAAGGCTTTTTCTACCCAGAAGTAGACAGCTCGCTGTGTGTGCATTGCGACCTTTGTAATAAAGTATGCCCATCATTAAATAAGCCTGCGGTTGGAGAGACTATTGGTTGCTATGCAGTGCAGTTGAAAGATAAAGTTGCATTACAACACTGTGCCTCCGGCGGCGCGTTTTACGGTATTGCGCAAACTGTGTTAGAACAAAACGGAATAGTTTTTGGAGTAAAAGATTTAGGCACAAAACTATTCTATAAAAAAACAGCTACTCTGGAAGAACTGAATGAATTAACTGGCTCTAAGTATTATCAGTGCTCTATTTCAGAGGAAACATATTGTGAAATCATTGCAAGCACACAGAAAGGTCTTACACTGGTTTCTGGCACGCCCTGCATGGTGGCGGCGATTCAGAATCTCAAGGGCATAAATCGTAAAAATCTGCTTACTTTTGAGATTCTGTGTCAAGGCGTTCCGAGCAAAACTGTTATCGAAAAATTCTACACTGAAACGGCTGCAAAACATGGTTCATTGGTTCAAAACCATATTTTCCGCTCAAAAGACCGCTATGTTGGTCGGAATTATCTGAACCGCTATCAATTCAATAACGGCAAAGTTGTGTATTTGATTGGAGAAGAAGATCCGCTTTCGTTATCTTTTCAGCGACAGATTTTTTTGAGGGAATCTTGTTACAGGTGCCAGTATGCAAATGAAGCACGAACTACCGATTTTACAGCGGGTGATCTATGGAAAACAGATATTAAGGGAGTGGACATAAAGCATGGATGCTCGGTTTTGCTCTGCAATACCTCAAAAGCTAAATGCTTTCTAGATGAAACAAGGGTATTTTCGCTTGGAAAAATTGATTCCAAAACAGCTTTGAAAGACAATATTCCGTATCATCATCCAGTCAAACGACCTAAGTGTAGAGATTGGAGTTATAAGTTGCTGTGCCACGGAATATCGCCAAAAAGAGTTACAGTCCTCTGTTGTTGGAAATATTATATCAAGCGACTTTTAAAAGGAAAATGAAAATGAAAAAAGTAGGAATTATTACATACCATTTTGCGAAGAACTATGGCGCAGTACTTCAGTGCTATGCGTTGCAAACATATTTGTCTCAGAAAGGATATGAAGTCACAGTTTTTGATTTTGTCAGTGAAAAGCAGCGAAAGAACAATGATGTTGTAAAGCATGGATGCTCTGTCAAAACCGCAGTTGCAAATATTTGTCTTCTTCCGTTTGCACACAGCATCCGAAAAAAATATGCTAGATTTGTAACTTTCTGTCAAAACAATCTTCAACTGACACAGCATTTCTCTACAGTAGAATCGTTGCAGAAATATATAGCAGAAAACAAATACAACGTAATTATTTCTGGAAGCGATCAGGTGTTGAACCCTAATATTGATGATTTTGAGATGGCATTTTTGTTTCCGTTTCAAACAACAGCTAAGAAAATCGCATATGCGGCCAGTACGGGCAATGCTTCACTAGATGATATACAGAAGATTCAACACTATTTGGATGACTTTGTAAAAATCTCAATTAGAGAACAGAAAGATATTGGAAAATTTGATGCGAAAACAGCGGAACGGTTGTCTGTTGTATGCGATCCTGTTATGCTGTTGCGGGCAAATGCTTGGAACAATATGTTGGAGCATCCGTCCGGGAAACCGTATCTAATTTGCTACTTTCTTCATAAAAAAATGTTTCGCAAAGAATTTGCGATTGCACAAAAAATTGCAAAAGAGCGTGGCTTAGAGCTGAAAGTAATTAATGCAAGATTTGGCCTGAATAGTTTCCGTAAAGGAACAATTTTTGATGCTGGGCCGGAAGAGTTTGTGAATTTGATTGCAAACGCCTCATACGTCTGTACTGATTCCTTTCATGGCACTCTCTTTTCTTTGGTGTTCCATAAGCAGTTTTCTAGTTTGGACACAAGGCAAAATCAGCATGATACTCGAAAAAAAGGATTGCTGGAAAGTGTTGGTGCAACTGCTGCATATCAGAATATCGAAGACCCTCTGAAAATATGCAGTACTTTGGATTATAAAGAAATTGATTGCCGGATGGAAGAAACAAGAAAATCCGCAGCCAAATTTTTGGAGATATTAGATGAATAAAAAAATAGCAGATTTGCTCAAATCAAAGGTTCTGGCTAATAGTGCATGGCTGATTATCTTGCAGGTGTTCAATACCATCGTTCCCCTTCTGACCCTGCCGTATATTACGCGTGTTCTTGGAGCTTCAAATTATGGCGTTTTTTCTCTTGCGCTTAACTGGGTTACATACTTTCAGGTAATCGTAGAATACGGCTTCGGATTTACAGGGGCTCGTAAAGTTTCTATTCATGGCGATGAAGGTCTGCAAGAACTATACAATAGAATTATAACGGCGCGAATTTTTCTCTTGTTCGGAACATTTTTGACGATGAATATACTGAGTGCAGTATTGCGTGTAAGCAGGGCACAGTATATCTGTATGAATATCCTTTTTTTGATTATTCTAGGCGTTGCATTCCAACTCACATGGCTTTTTCAAGGCAAACAGGACATGAAATTGATTGCTATTATCAATGCGGCATCGCGCTTGTTCTCAGTGCTGATGGTTTTTGCGCTGATACACAGCGAAAACCACTTGTATCTGTATTGTATTTGCTATGCCATAACCTTCCTACTTTCTGCCATTCTTGGAATCCTGTTGGCTCGAAAAAAGTATGGTCTAAAAGTAAGGTTGTGCAGGATTACAGATGCCATTATCGAAATCAAAGATGGCTGGTATCTGTTTATTTCGCAGGCGATGTCTAAGATATTCAGCGGCATCGGAACGACTGTCCTAGGAGCGGTTGCAACTGTTAGTGCCGTTGGAATCTACTCGGCTATTTACAAAATCCCATATATCATGGTGCTGTTTTTTAGCCCAATTAGCCAAGCCCTTTATCCTCACATTAGTGTCCGTTTTTCAAACTCATTTGAAAATGGATGTAAAACAGTAATCACAGCTGCAAAACTTGTGATTCCTGCTTTCGCACTAGCTGGTTTTGCAATCATATTGCTTCGAAAACAGCTGATTTTGATTGCATTTGGTAAGGAGTATCTTGAATATTCCTCGATCATAATTCCGCTCGTTCTTTGGATGCTGTTTAGTGTAATCAATAACTTTATGGGAATACAGTTTTTGGTTGCCAGCGGCAATCAAAAGTTGTATAGTCATGCGTTTACGATTGGCTCACTGATAACTGTCGGACTGAATATTCTATTAGGCTTGATTTTTGGTATTTATGGCGTTTCCGCTGCAGCACCAATCGGTGAAGTGAGCTTGGCAATATTGCTGTATTTTGGCGTTAAAAAAGCAAAACAAGGAGAAAATTAAAATGAAAAAAGTAATGTTGGTCTTTGGCACAAGACCGGAAGCAATTAAAATGTGTCCGCTTGTAAATGAACTGAAAAAGCGAAAAGAATTACAGACAGTAGTTTGTGTGACGGGGCAGCATCGTCAAATGTTGGATATGGTATTGGAAGCGTTTTCTGTTACACCAGATTATGATTTGTCAATCATGAAGAATAAGCAGACGTTGTTTGATGTGACGACAAATATCTTAAACCGCATTAAAGAAGTACTAGAAAAGGAAAGACCGGATGTGGTGCTTGTTCATGGCGATACTTCTACAACGTTTGTGACTGCTCTCGCTTGTTTTTATCTTCAGATTCCGGTTGGTCATGTAGAAGCCGGATTGCGTACATATAATATTTACAGTCCCTATCCGGAGGAGTTCAATCGTCAGGCTGTTTCGATTATCAGTAAGTTTAACTTTGCTCCGACAGAACTTTCAAAACAGAATCTACTGAAAGAGGGAAAGAAATCGGAAAGCATTTATGTAACTGGAAATACAGCAATTGATGCCTTAAAGACTACAGTGAGCGAAAATTATGCTCATCCTGAATTGGAATGGGCAAAAGACAGTCGTCTTATTATGATAACAGCACATCGCCGCGAAAATCTTGGCGAGCCGATGCGTCATATGTTTAAAGCAATTCGGCGTGTGATGGATGAGCATCCGGATGTCAAGGCAATTTATCCTATTCATATGAATCCGGTCGTACGCGAAATTGCAAATGCATATTTGGGGAATGATGACCGCATCCATATCATTGAGCCTTTAGATGTTTTGGATTTTCATAATTTCCTGAGCCGTAGTTATCTGATCCTGACAGATTCTGGCGGAATTCAGGAGGAAGCCCCTTCTCTTGGTAAGCCTGTTCTGGTCATGCGTGATACAACCGAGCGTCCAGAAGGTATTGCAGCAGGTACTTTAAAACTAGTAGGGACAGAAGAAGAAACGATTTATAACGAGTTCAGCCGTTTACTTTCTGACAAAAGCGAATATGATGTGATGAGCAAAGCAAGCAATCCATATGGAGATGGTCATGCTTGCGAGCGAATTGCAGATGTTTTAGTAAATGAACTGTGATAGGGGAAGATAAAAAATGGGAAAATATTTTGGAACAGATGGCTTTCGTGGTGAAGCCGGTACCGAGTTGGTGGTGCGTGTCATAGCGGAAGCACCTGACCATGATACCTGCCAGAAATATGTGGATGAAGTAGTCAACGTTATTTGTGAAAAGGGATATAAAGCATAAAGTCAATGACAACTCTGGCAACTCCCCAGAGTTGTTTTTTATAAAAAGGAAAGTATAATAGGAGAGAAAAATAAATAACGGGAGGGATAAACCTATGTGTGGAATCGTTGGTTTTACTGGAAATCGACAGGCAGCACCGATCCTGCTGGATGGACTGTCTAAACTGGAATATAGAGGATATGACTCAGCTGGACTGGTTGTCCGTGATGGAGAGAATTTGGCACAGGTTGTGAAAGCAAAAGGCCGTTTGTCTAATCTGATGGAAAAAACAGATAACGGCAATGCGCTGAAGGGAACTTGTGGTATTGGACACACTCGCTGGGCAACACATGGGGAGCCGAGCCAGACAAATGCACATCCTCACGTTTCAGGTAACTGTACTCGCTCTGGTTCTGGGGAAGTTGAGTCTGAGGTTGTCGGAGTACATAACGGTATTATCGAAAACTATACAGAGCTGAAAGAGAAGCTGTTAAAGCATGGTTATACATTCTACAGTGATACAGATACAGAAGTAGTGATCAAACTGGTTGACTACTATTATAAGAAATATAACTTAGGACCGATCGATGCGATTGCGAAGACAATGGTTCGTGTACGTGGTTCTTATGCACTTGAGGTGATGTTCAAGGACTATCCGGGAGAGATCTGGGTTGCCAGAAAAGACAGTCCGATGATCATCGGTATTACAGATGGTGAGACTTATGTGGCATCTGATGTACCGGCAATCCTGAAATACACAAGAAATGTATACTATATCGGAAACCTTGAGTTTGCAAAGCTTGTTCCGGGAGAGGCTCATTTCTATGATCTTAATGGTGACGAGATCGAGAAAGAGACAACAGAGATCAAATGGGATGCAGAGGCAGCAGAGAAGGCCGGTTTCGAGCATTTCATGATGAAAGAGATCTATGAGCAGCCGAAAGCAATCCGTGACACACTGAATTCTGTTGCGAAAGACGGAGTGATTGACTTTACGGATATTGATATTACAGAGGAAGAGATCAAGAAGTACAGCCAGATTTACATTGTTGCGTGCGGATCTGCATGGCATGTCGGAGTAGAGGCGCAGTATGTAATCGAAGAGATGGCTCAGATTCCGGTTCGAGTAGAGCTTGCATCTGAGTTCCGTTATCGTGAGATGCCGCTTGTGAAGAATGGTCTGGTTATTGTGATCAGCCAGTCCGGAGAGACAGCGGATACATTGGCAGCAATGCGTATGGCGAAAGAGAAGGGACTTGCAACACTTGCAGTTGTAAATGTAATTGGCAGCAGTATTGCCCGTGAGGCAGACAAGGTGTTCTATACACTGGCAGGACCGGAGATT
This sequence comes from Mediterraneibacter sp. 210702-DFI.3.120, assembly GCF_020561005.1. Classification (NCBI taxonomy): domain Bacteria; kingdom Bacillati; phylum Bacillota; class Clostridia; order Lachnospirales; family Lachnospiraceae; genus Mediterraneibacter; species Mediterraneibacter sp. 210702-DFI.3.120. The sequence goes on from NZ_JAJCNG010000027.1 coordinate 35,968, forward strand.
TCGGTTGCGACAACAAAGGGATACAGTGCACAGCTTGCAGCTCTTGATTGTATTGCGGTTCAGTTCGCGAAGGTGAAAGAGCTGATCACAGACGAGCAGTACAGCTACTACATTTCTGAACTTCAGACAATTCCGGAGAAGATAGAAAAGATTCTTCAGGACAAGGAGAGAATCCAGTGGTTTGCAGCCAAATATGCGAATGCACATGATGTTTTCTTTGTAGGCCGTGGAGTGGATTATGCAGTGTGTCTGGAAGGAAGTCTGAAACTGAAAGAGATTTCTTATATTCATTCTGAGGCTTATGCGGCAGGTGAGTTAAAGCATGGAACAATCAGTCTGATCGAGGACAATATTCTCGTAATCGGAGTTCTGACACAGAGCAAGCTGTATGAGAAGACAGTCAGCAATATGATGGAGTGTAAGAGCCGTGGCGCATATCTGATGGGTGTGACAAACTATGGCAATTATGAGATGGAAGATAAGGTAGACTTTACAGTCTATGTTCCGAAGGTGGATGAGCACTTTATGGGAAGCCTCGCAGTGATTCCGCTGCAGCTGCTTGGATATTATGTAAGTGTTGCAAAGGGACTTGATGTAGATAAGCCGAGAAACCTTGCGAAGAGTGTAACAGTAGAGTAAGAGAATTGTTGATATAAAATTGAAATTAAAAGTACCAAAGGAGTTATAGTATTATGGGAAAATATTTTGGAACAGATGGGTTTCGTGGTGAGGCGAATGTAGTTCTGACAGTAGAACATGCATTTAAAGTAGGACGTTATCTTGGATGGTATTTCGGACAGGACCACAAGGCCAGAATCGTAATCGGAAAAGACACAAGAAGAAGCAGCTACATGTTTGAGTATGCACTTGCTGCAGGACTGACAGCATCAGGCGCGGACGCTTATCTTCTTCATGTGACAACCACACCAAGTGTTTCATATGTAGTAAGAACAGAAGATTTTGACTGTGGACTTATGATTTCAGCGAGCCACAATCCATACTATGATAATGGTATCAAGGTAATCAACAGCGAAGGTCATAAGATGGAGGCTGAGGTTGAGGCAAAGATCGAGGCTTATATCGATGGTGAGATTGATGAAATCCCGTTGGCAACAAAAGAGAGCATTGGCCGCACAGTTGACTATGCAGCAGGAAGAAACCGTTATATCGGTCATCTGATCTCTCTTGCAACACGTTCTTTCAAGGATATGAGAGTCGGACTTGACTGTGCGAATGGTAGTG
>NZ_JAJCNG010000028.1:0-36875 GCF_020561005.1 Mediterraneibacter sp. 210702-DFI.3.120
AGTATGTAAAAGATGTTGCAGAGGGAGCTGACATCGACATCATCATCCACCTGTACCCGGCAACAAGCAAAGCTTTCTATCCGGTAGAGACACTGATCAAAATGTGCAAAGAGATCGATCATGTTAAATGTATCAAGATGGGAACACGAGTTACATCTATCTACGAGCATGATGTACGTCTTCTTCGTCAGGAGTGCCCAGACATATCTCTTATCACATGCCATGACGAGACACTGTGCGTAAGCTGGTTCCCAGGAATGGACGGAGCTCTGATTGGATTCGCAGGATGCGTACCGGAGATCATCTGCCCGGCAAGAGAAGTATTTGCTAACCCAGACAAACATACATTAAAAGAAGCTCAGGATTGGTCAGATCGTATCTACCACATTTCCCAGGCAATCTACGGAGGCGGACAGCCATCAGGTGAAGCACATGCAAGATTGAAAGAAGCTCTGAAACAGAGAGGAATCTTCTCTTCAGCACTTATGAGAAAACCGGTTCTTCCGCTGAATCAGGAAGAAAAAGACTGGGTAGCTCTTGGACTTGAGAGAAGCCAGCTTCCGGAAGTTGATATGACTCAGTTCGAAGATAAATAAGACGAAAATTATGATATAACTATAGATGTGGTGTCTGAAATATATACGAAAAAATCATGTTTCAGACATCACTCTTAGAACGGAGGAGCTATGACAGAAAATAACAAAAATCTGGGGATAGATGGATTTGATCCATCAAAAGTCAACAAGCTTTCTGCAAAAGAAATTTTAAAACGTGTAGGTCCTGGAATTGTCCTTACCGGAGTAGTAATCGGACCTGGTAATATTACAACATCTGCAATGATTGGTGCGAATTATGGATACAGCCTGATTTGGCTGATTATACCGATCCTGATCATGGGTGTTACATTCATGCTGACATCCTACCGTATTTCTATGTTGACAGGAATGCCAATCTTACATGCGATCAGACATTATTATGGAAAAGTTGCATCTGGATTCTGTGGTGTTGCATTATTCTTATCCTGCCTGTTCTTTACACTTGGAAATATTTCCGGAACAGGTGCAGGTATGAACCTTGTATTTGGAATCAACTGGAAATTAGGAGCACTGATCATGTTGGCAGTACTTACAGTGCTTTACTTTTCAAAAGGTGTTTATTCAAAAGTAGAAAAAGGAATTTTAGTTTGTATCATTGCTATGATATTTGCTTTCTATGCAACACTGGTTGCAACCGGCGGACCTGACTGGGGTGCAATGGGACATGGATTAACACACTGGAGTGTACCGGAAGGAAGTCTTACAACAGCACTTGCTTATATCAGTACAAATGCAGCTGTGACAGCAGGAATCTATGGAACATATCTCGGTGCTGAGAAAAAGTGGAAAAAAGAGGATTTATTTAACGGAGCAATGAAATGGGATGCAATCGCACATATTGTATCAGTTATCCTGATTTCCGGAGCGATCATGCTGGTTGGAGCAATCGTTCTGAATCCACAGGGAATTCAGATTAAAGCACCGGCACAGCTGGCAGCGCTTCTTGTTCCTTTCCTTGGAAAAGCTTCTAACATTGTAATGGGAGTTGCACTTCTCGGAGCAGGATTCTCTTCACTTCTCGGTAATACGCAGAGAGGTATGGTACTTTTAAGTGCAGGATTCGACAAAGACGTTGCACTTGAGTCCAAGCTGATCCGCTGGGGATGTATGATCACACTTGCATTTGCATGTGTAGTCTGCTTCATCTACGACGGTTCTCCGACACAGCTGATCTTCATTGCTAACATCGCAACATCAATCGCAACTCCGGTTGCAGGTCTTTTCATCACATTGATGTTCTGGAAGAAAGAAGTTCAGGCTGGATTGAAGGCACCAAGAGTACTGCAGGTTCTTATGACAGTCAGTTATCTCTTTACATTAGCAATGACAGTCTCTGCACTTGCAAATTATATTCCGAAGCTGATTGCTTCATTTTCATAAAGATCAGGAAGTATGTGTCCGCTTCTACGGTCTTATAGATAAGAATGAAAAGTCTGGTGATTATCATAACGAGATGGTTGCCAGGCTTTTGTGGCATGTTATAATAGGAAGAGTGATAATTAATCGTACGAGACAGAACAGATGCACAGGAGGAAGAGATGTTATGGCTACATTAAAGGATGTTGCAAAGCTTGCGAACGTAGATGTGAGTACGGTATCCAGAGCATTGAACAATACGTCGTATGTTCATCCGGATACGAAAAAGAAAATATTTAAAGCGGTAGAGCAGTTGAGCTATCGCCCAAATCTGCTGGCGAAAGGTTTGAAACAGGGGAAGAGACGGACGCTTGGAGTAGTTGTACCATCTGTGAATCTTTCTCTTTTTGGTGAGATTGTCCAGGGAATCGAGATGCAGGCAGGTAACAGGGGTTACAGCCTGATGATCTGCATGACAAAAGATGATCCGGATATTGAAGCAGAGTGTCTGAACCGTCTGCGCAATGGACTGGTAGACGGAATCCTGATCGCATCGACCGGACAGAACACAAGATTGATCCGTGATATCAAGGCAAATGGAGTGGCAGTTGTCCAGCTTGTCAGAAATCAGGACAGAAAATTCAGTTCAGTAGAAGCTGACTGCTTCTCCTGCGGATATGAAGCGGCAAAATATCTTTATAAGAAAGGGTGTACAAAGATTGGTTTTATCAACGGATCGACAGAGTTTACACCATATGCGGAACGTTACAGAGGATATCATAAAGCAATGAAAGAACTCGGTCTGAAGGAGTATCAGGTAGAGTCGGGACTGCCGCGTGGAAATTATTTCAAAGATGGTTATAAAGGCGTAGAGCGGCTCAAAGAGGCATTTGATGAAGTAGATGGAATCATGGTTGCTGCGGATATGCAGGGAATCGGAGTACTCCGGGCACTGAAAGAGAGCGGAAAGAAAGTGCCGAAGGAAGTCAAGGTCATCAGCCTTACCGGTCATGCAATCGGAGGAATGCTTGAGACAGCGATGACTTCCATGGAGCTGCCGGGTCGTGAGATGGGACAGAGGGCAGCGGATATGATATTAGAAGATATTGAAGCGGCGGATGATGAGAAACCAAGCGTGCAGCATATGGTGTTTGGAACGAAGTTGATTGAGCGAGAGACGACATAGAAAAAGATTCCCAAATAGGAATCTTTTTTTGAGAATAAAAAAATAAACTCCGAAATGGGAATATTTTTTGAAAAAGAGCATATAGTATGCTATACTTGGAAAAAGGGAGGGACGCTGTATGGTCGAACGTAAGGAATATTTACAAAAGCTATGGTCATGGAAAGACGAGCAGGTGATCAAGGTTGTAACTGGAATCAGGCGCTGTGGAAAATCAACATTATTAAAACAATATCAGAATAAACTAAAATCAGCTGGGGTTACAGAAGAACAAATTATATCAATTAATTTTGAAGAATTAGAAAATGAGCCATTGTTGGACTACAAGTCATTATATCAATATATTAAAGAACGACTTTGCGAAGACAAGATGACTTATATTTTTCTGGATGAGATTCAGAAGGTAACATCCTTTGAAAAAGTGGTAGATAGTCTTCATGTAAAAGAAAATATTGATATTTATATTACAGGTTCTAATGCATATATGCTTTCAGGGGATTTGGCTACACTATTAACAGGAAGATATGTTGAAATTTCTATGTTACCGCTCTCCTTTAAAGAATATGTTGAAATTACAGGAATTCTAAAAGAACAGGCATTTTCAGAATATATGAAAACCGGTGGATTTCCCTACATTGCAGTGATGGACAGAACAGATGAAAAAGTGGAGATCTATCTGGAAGGTATTTATAATACGGTGATTGTAAGAGATATTGAAGATCGTCAGTCAAGAAAAGAGATGAATTGTGGCAAGCGAAAAATCACAGACATTACATTGTTGAAGACAATTGCGCGATATCTGGCAAGTGTGATCGGAAGCCCAATTTCTATAAAAAGTATTACAAATTATTTGATTTCATCAGGTAGAAAAGTATCTGCGAATACGGTGAGTGATTATGTAGATGCGTTGACAGAATCATTTATATTTTATTCAGTAGATAGATTTGATATAGTAGGAAAACAGCTGTTAAAAGTTAATAAGAAGTTGTATATGGTTGATTTGGGGCTTCGCAATCACATTTTGCCAAGAAAGCGTTATGATCTTGGATTTTCTATTGAAAATATTGTTTTTTTTGAATTATTGCGCCGTGGGAATAAGGTGAATATAGGTAAATATGGCGCTACAGAAGTAGATTTTGTTGCTCAAAAACAAGGGGTAATCGTTTATTATCAGGTGACGGCAGATATGACAGCAGAAGAAACTTTTGAAAGAGAAATGAGACCATTACAGGAGATTAAAGACAATTATGAAAAAATTGTTTTAACACTGGATCAATTTTCGCTTGGAAATTATGATGGTATAAAAGTAATTAATGTAATAGATTGGCTTTTGGAAAATTGAAGAAAAAGTCAGGTATTCTGAATTCAGGATTCAAATTCAGAGTACCTGACTTTCTTTTGTGTAAAATCATGATTTTATCAATGAATAGCAGAAAAAAGTGAATAAATTTCATAAATAGATATGAAAATAAGAGAGTTTGTGAAAATTATTTTCTATCCTTTTCTGACAGGTTGTGTATCACAGAAGAGTGCTTTAAGATGAGTGTATTCCAAAAGAGACAAGGAAAGGAGAAGAGAAGTGTTTGATCATTTATTTAAACCGATTTCTGTGAATGGAATGATTCTGAAGAACAGGATCATAGCAACACCGACAGGTGATGATTTCGAAGAAAAGGCAATGGGTGGGGCGGCACTTGTGATTGCAGGACATGCAATCGTGGAACCTGGAAGATCCAGTTTCGCAAGTCCGGAAGAGCCATACCCGTTTGCTAAATACGAAAGAGAAGAGACAAGGAAAAAAGTGCTTAAGATTCACAGAGGTGGGGCAAAGGCCTCCGTTGAAATATTTCATGCAGGTCAGGATGCCAGAACTGTGGATTATGCAAAGGGACCATCTGCACTGATCCGTCCGGATGGGGTTGAAGTAAAAGAGATGGATGAAGAAATGATGGAGGAGACGCTCCGCTGGTATGCAGAAACAGCAGCAAGTGCGAAGAAGATAGGATTTGATTCGATTTTTCTTCATTTTGGACATGGATGGCTGCCGGCACAGTTTCTTTCCCCACATTATAATCATCGCACAGATATTTATGGGGGGAGTATTGAAAACAGAAGTCGTTTCCCACTTCGGATTCTGGAGACAGTGAGAAAAGCAGTAGGGAACAATTATCCAATCGATATCAGAATCAGTGCATATGAATGGATTGAAGATTCTATAAGCTTTGAGGATGTAATGTACTTTTTAAAGAAAGCGGAACCTTATATTGATACGGTTCAGATTTCTTCTGGTATTGACAAGATTTTTGAGGCAAATGTCCATTGTATTACAACAAATCTTGAAGAAGAAATGCCGAATCTGAAATGGGCAAAACAGGCAAAGGCTGAGTTACAGATTCCGGTGTCTGTTGTCAGTGCGGTGATGACACCTGCCATGGCAGATGAAATCATTTCCAAAGGTTATGTAGATATGGTGGCTTTTGGAAGAACGCTTCTTGCGGATCCATACTGGCCGAAGAAAGCAATGGAAGGACATCCGGAAGATATTGTTCCGTGTCTCAGATGCTCGAACTGTTATCATATTTCTTCGGATCACTGGAATGTAGGCTGTTCTGTAAATCCGCGGTATCACCATCAGGAATTTGTTCCGTCTGAAATCAATCTTCCAAAGGCGGAGACAAAAAAACATGTTGTAATTCTTGGAGGTGGTCCGGCGGGAATGAAAGCTGCAATTACAGCAAGTGACCGGGGACATAAAGTAACAATCATTGAGAAACAGAAAGAATTGGGAGGAATGCTCCGGTTTATTTCAAAAGAAGCACATAAAGAGGAAGTTCAGAGACTGTTAGATTATTATCTGACACAGATTTTCAAAAGAGAAATAGAAGTCCTTCTGAATACGGAAGCAGATCCGGAACTGGTAAAAGAATTGCAGCCGGATTCACTTCTTATTGCATTTGGGGCAGTGGAGAGAATTCTTCCAATCCCAGGTGTGGAAGGTGAAAAAGTACAGCTTGCGACAAAAGCAATCGCACATCCGGAGCAGCTTGGTCAGAATATTGTAATTCTGGGCGGTGGAAGTATTGGATGTGAAATCGGACTTGAACTTGCAGAAAATGGGAAGAATGTTACAATTCTTGAATTAACAGATACGCTTGCTGCGAATGCAAATTCTCTGTACAGAGAAGCGTTGAGACAGAAATTTTTACTGCATGAAAATCTTCACAGTCTGTTAAAATGTGGATGCAGCAGGATTGAAGAGGATGTTGTCATCTATAAAAATGAATCTGGGGAAGAAAAGCAGCTTCCATATGACCAGTTGATCCTCTCAACAGGACTTGTGGCACAGAGACAGCTTGTAGAATCCTTTTATGGAATCTGCAGGGATACAGTAGCAATTGGGGACTGTGTCAGCCCGTCTAATATTATGAATGCTAATTTTGAGGGATATACAGCAGCATTAAATATTTAGAAGAAGGAAAAGAGAAAAAGAAAGGGGAACACAAATGAAAGATTATTCAGAATTAATCCAGTCAGTGATCGCCGGAGTTGGTGGGGCAGAAAACATTGAAAACTGCATCCACTGTGCAACAAGACTTCGTTTTACATTGAAAGACGGAACAAAGTTTGATCAGAAAGCATTGAAAGAAACCCAAGGGGTACTTGGAGCGCTTGTAAGTTCCGGTTATTATCAGGTTCTGATCGGACCACAGGTAAATGATGTTTACGCGCAGCTTATGGAGACACCGGAACTGAAGAACATAGCAAAAGAGACAAAGCAGGATGCAGGAAATGAATCTGAAAAGAAGGCAGGGCTGCTGGACAGATTTTCCAAAATGATGTCTGACGTTTATGCACCATATATTCCAATCCTTGCAACAGGTGGTATTGCATCCGGTCTGATCGGACTGCTTGCCAATCTTGGAGTAGTGGACAGTGCAAGTCTTACTTACCAGACATTTTATGCAATTTTTTACTCACTGATCTATTTCTTCCCGATTCTGCTTGCATTTACAGCAGGAAAGCATTTTAAATGTAATCCTTATGTAGCGGTGACACTTGGAGCATCCATCATGTACCCGGGAGTTGCAGATCTTCTTGTAACAGGTGAAAAAGCATCACTGCTTGGTATTAAGTTTACAGCATATAATTTCAGTGGATCATTTATCCCGATCCTGCTTGCAGTATTCTGCATGAGTTATTTTGAAAAATGGTTGAAAAAGATTCTGCCACAGGTGACACAGTTTATTCTTGTTCCGTTCCTGTGCCTGATCGTATTCGTTCCACTCAGCATTCTTGTGTTTGGACCGGCAGGCGGATTTATTGCAAATGGCATCAATGCTGTTTATGGTGTCATAAGTGCAAATAGAATTCTTGTAGGCATTGTGTTTGGTGGCTTATTCTCACTGGTAATTCTTCTTGGTATGCACTGGGCAGTAACACCAATCCTTCTTGGAGTTATGGCAGAGCAGGGATTTGAACCGGCACTGGCAGCAGGTGGACTGGGCGGTTACGCTGCACTTGGAATCTGCCTTGCAGTTGCAGTATTTGCCAAGAACAGTGGAGATAAAGCAACAGCAGGATCTGCTGCATTTACAAATGCTCTTTGTGGTATTACAGAGCCGGGACTTTATGGAATTATTCTGCGAAGTAAATGGCTTCTTGGAACAATGGTCTTTTCTGGTGCAGCAGCGGGACTCGTGTTTGGAATCGGTGGTGTGGCAGCAACGAACTTTGCCTTTACCGGAATTCTGGCATTCAGTGGCTGGCTTGGATGTGTCAACTTCCCGATGTATTGTGTGGGAATTGTTGTAGCAATCGCACTTGGATTTGGAATCACAGCGTTCCTCTTAAAGAGCGGTAAAGTAAAAGAATATAATTAGTTAGTATGGCAATGCATCTCCCCTTTTTTTCTGAGATCTTCTTTGTTAAAATAAATGTAGGTTTTATTTTCGGAAGAAATCAGGAGAAGGGGAGTTATTATGATTATAGAAAAACTGATGAAACAGACAGACTTCACAAAGGTTGAGAAGAGCATAGCAGATTATCTGATGAAGAACGGATTTGATGTAAAGAACATGTCAATTCAGACATTAGCACATGAGACATTTACTTCGCCGTCAACAATCACCAGATTCTGTAAGAAACTTGGATTAGACGGATATAAAAAGTTTCAGATTCTGTTTTATTCAGAGTATGAGGTATATGCAAGTCAGGGGGCAGTAGATGCGAATTACCCATTCTCAGGAAGCGATTCTTTTGAGCAGATTGCAAGAAAGCTCGCGAAGCTGAATCATGACACGATCAATAAAGCAATGTCGGGATTTGATTATAATCAGTTTCAGAGAATTGTCCGTCGGATGAGCCGTGCAGATATGATCAATATTTTCAGTGTTGGAACATCTGCTACGGTGGCGATGGAATTTCAGCAGAAAATGTTACGTTTTGGAAAAATCGTAAATCTGACAATGAGTTCCTGTTTTCTTCCGGGATATGCACTGGCAGGGTCAGAACATACTGTAAATCTGATAATTTCGCAATCTGGCGAGAACAGGGATGTGGTAGAAAGTCTGAAGCTTCTGAAAAAGAAGAAGAGGTATTGCGTTGGTATTACAGTGACACCGGAAAGTACAGTGGCGAGGATGTGTCAGGAAGTGATTCTGGTGGATGTCCAGGAACAGGGATCTTATGAAGAGAAGATTGATACCTTTGCGGTATACAGCGCATTTCACTTTATTCTGGATTGTATGTTCTCATTTCTATATCAGCTTGATTTTGAAAGTAATAAAAAAGAGACACAAGAAAAAGCATATTCAATTAAAGAAAGTAAAAAGCAAGAATAAATAAGGAGCAGATATGGCATTTAGAAAAGATTTTTTGTGGGGAGGAGCATGTGCAGCAAACCAGTTTGAAGGAGCTTGGAACGTGGATGGAAAGGGAATATCAGTTCCGGATCTGTGCACGAATGGAACAAAGCGGAATCCAAAATGTATTACGACAGAGATAAGAGAAAACAGATTTTATCCAAGTCATGAGGCAATTGATTTTTATCATCATTACAAAGAGGATATTGCCCTTTTTGCGGAGATGGGATTCAGAGTTTTCAGAACATCGATCAACTGGACGCGGATTTATCCAACAGGAATGGAAGAAGAGCCGAACGAAAAGGGGCTTGTCTTCTATGAAAATGTTTTTAAAGAATGTAAGAAATACGGGATTGAACCACTGGTAACTTTGAGCCATTATGAGATGCCATATGCACTGGTAGAGAAATATAACGGATGGGCTGACCGGAATGTCATTGCGTTGTTTGAAAAATATTGTTATACAGTTTTTGACCGCTATCAGAATCTGGTGAAATACTGGCTTACCTTTAATGAGATCAATGGAGGTGTAACTCCTCTTGGTACAACCCTGTCTCTTAGTACGGTGAGAGGATATGAAGGACCGGTTGCAGACGCACCGGTAAGTCCACAGGTTCGGTTTGAGGCACTGCATCACCAGTTATTGGCTTCCGCAAAGGTAGTTGCATATGCACATGAGCATTATCCGCAATTTCAAATGGGGGATATGAATGTATTTCTGACGGCGTATCCGCTGACTTGTGATCCGGAAGATGTGCTGGCTGCGCAGAAACACAATCATGTGATTAACTGGTTCTGTTCAGATGTGCAGATCCGGGGAGAGTATCCGTCTTATATGAAACGTTATTTTAAAGAGCAGGGAATCTGTCTGGAAATCAGTGAAGAAGAGAAAGAAATATTAAAAAGAGGAACTGTGGATTTTTATACTTGCTCTTATTATATGTCTTCCTGTATTACAACGCATGAGGGAGAAGCAACAGTGGAAGGCAATCTGGCAGGTGGAGCGAAGAATCCGTATCTGCAGGCCTCCGACTGGGGCTGGCAGATTGATCCGGATGGACTAAGGTATTCTTTGAATGAGATTTATGAACGTTATAGAATACCAATCATGGTTGTGGAAAATGGACTTGGTGCAAGAGATGAAAAGGCAGAGGATGGACAGATTCATGACAGTTACCGAATTGACTATCTGAGAAGACATATTGAAGCTATGTATGAGGCAACAGAAGATGGGGTGGATCTGATGGGTTATACGCCGTGGGGATGCATTGATCTGGTCTCTGCATCAACCGGCGAAATGGCAAAAAGATATGGATTTATCTACGTCAATAAATTTGATGATGGAACCGGGGACCTCTCAAGAGAAAAGAAAGATTCCTTCGATTGGTATAAGAACGTAATCGCAACGAATGGACAATGTTTATGAAAAAGAAAGGTAGAAAGTAAGTATGTTTTCATTTTTTAAGAAGAAAGAAGCACCGGTAGAAGAGAATAAGACACCAGTTCTGACAGCTTATCTGTCAGGAAAGGTAATCCCAATCGATGAAGTAAAGGATGAGGTATTCTCTTCCAAGGCGTTAGGTGACGGACTTGGAATCGAGCCGGAAGGCAATGTGATCGTAGCTCCATGTGCAGGAACAGTTTCAGCACTGATGGAAGGATCCAAACACGCAGTAGGTCTTACACTTTCCAACGGAGCAGAGATTCTGATCCACGAGGGAATCGACACGGTAAATATGGAAGGAGAAGGCTTCAAGTACTTCGTAAAAGAAGGACAGAAGGTCAATGCAGGAGATAAGCTCCTTCAGTTCGATTCGGAGAAGATCAAAGCACACGGATATGAGACAACCTGTATTTTTGTTGTCACAAACGGAGATGAATATCCGGATATGAAGTTACATACAGGAATGGATGCAGTACAGGGTGAGACTGTGATTGCGGAGTTCTAGGAATAAAATCCGACAGAAGATATAAGGATTAGAAGAAAAGACCGATGGGTTCGTCTGAGAGGGCGGGGCATCGGTCTTTTTAACACATTTACGCATACAGGACACCTCTCTTTTCGGGGCAGTGAAAATGAAACAGTATATGTTATTAGTAGCGGATTTTTTTTGCATTTTTTGATCATTTACATCTCCGATCGATATTGTATAATAAAAAATGTAGAAAAATATTAAAACATAGTTGACAGATGGGTTTTATAAGTATATAATACAAACCATCAAAAACACACCGACTAAGTAGGTTAATAAAGAAAGTGAGGATATAGACTATGGCGGCAATTTATAAAGGCACACTTGGACTGATTGGAAACACACCACTTGTTGAACCTGTGAATCTGGAAAAAGAGCTTGGACTTGAAGCAACGATTCTTGTAAAGCTTGAGTATCTGAATCCGGCAGGAAGTGTGAAAGATCGTGTTGCGAAGGCAATGATCGAAGATGCAGAAGAGAAAGGAATCCTGAAAGAAGGTTCTGTTATCATCGAACCTACTTCCGGAAACACAGGAATCGGACTTGCATCAATCGCAGCAGCGAAGGGGTACAGAGCAATTCTTACCATGCCAGAGACCATGAGTGTTGAGCGAAGAAATATCCTCAAAGCATATGGAGCAGAGATCGTACTTACAGAAGGTACAAAGGGAATGAAGGGAGCAATTGCAAAAGCTGAAGAGCTTGCAAAGGAAATCCCGAACAGCTTTATCCCGGGACAGTTCGTTAATCCGGCGAACTCAAAAGCACACAGAGAGACAACAGGACCGGAGATCTGGAAAGACACAGATGGAAATGTTGATATCTTTATCGCCGGTGTTGGTACAGGTGGAACACTGACAGGTGTTGGTGAATATCTGAAGTCCCAGAAACCGGATGTGAAGGTTGTAGCACTTGAGCCTGCAGCATCCCCGGTACTTTCAGAAGGAAAGGGCGGACCGCACAAGATTCAGGGAATCGGAGCAGGATTCGTACCGGATGTCCTTAATACAAAGATCTATGATGAGATATACAAAGCAGACAATGACGAAGGATTCGCAGCCGCGAAGCTTCTTGCAAAGACAGAAGGAATCCTGGTAGGTATTTCTTCAGGAGCAGCACTTTCCGGAGCGATCGCATATGCAAAGAAGCCGGAGAACAAGGGCAAGACAATCGTAGCACTTCTTCCGGATAGCGGAGACAGATACTACTCTACACCACTCTTTACAGAGTAGGCACGAATATCAAGACAACAGCAAGGCATTAATTAAGTAAGATTTTAACTTCCAAGCAGCTCTGGCTGCGGAATAAGAATACAAAACAGGAATTAGAAAAAGGAGAATAAACCCATGGCAAAATTAGAGAGAAAAGACAGAAAATTTAAATTTGAGACATTACAACTTCACGTAGGCCAGGAGCAGCCGGATCCGGTGACAGATGCAAGAGCAGTACCGATCTACCAGACTTCTTCTTATGTGTTCCGCAACAGCCAGCATGCAGCAGACCGTTTCGGACTGAAAGACGCAGGAAATATTTACGGACGTCTGACAAACCCGACAGAGGATGTGTTTGAGAAGAGAATTGCAGCACTTGAAGGAGGTACAGCAGCACTTGCAGTAGCATCCGGAGCAGCAGCAATCACATATACAATTGAGAATCTGGCTCAGCAGGGAGATCACATCGTATCTGCAAAGAATATTTATGGAGGATCTTTCAACCTTCTTGAGCATACACTTCCGAATTATGGAATTACAACAACATTTGTTGACATTTTCAATCTGGAAGAAGTTGAGAATGCAATCCAGGAGAACACAAAAGCTGTTTACATCGAGACACTTGGTAACCCGAACTCAGATGTAGTTGATATTGAAGCAATCGCAAATATCGCACATAAGCATAAAATCCCGCTTGTTGTAGATAATACATTTGCAACACCTTATCTCGTAAGACCAATCGAGTACGGTGCTGACATTGTTGTTCACTCTGCTACAAAGTTCATCGGTGGACATGGAACAACAATCGGTGGAGTTATCATCGAGGGCGGTAAGTTCGACTGGGAGGCTTCAGGAAAATTCCCGTCACTGACAGATCCGAACCCAAGCTATCACGGCATCAGTTTTACAAAGGCTTGCGGACCGGCTGCATTTGTTACAAAGATCAGAGCAATCCTTTTGAGAGATACAGGAGCAACAATTTCTCCGATCAGTTCCTTTATCTTCCTGCAGGGACTTGAGACACTTTCCCTTCGTGTAGAGCGTCATGTGGAAAATGCACTGAAGGTTGTTGAGTATCTGAACAATCATCCACAGGTTGAGAGAGTACATCATCCATCTGTAGATCCGGATCCGAAGCAGCAGGAACTTTATAAGAAATATTTCCCGAACGGCGGTGGTTCTATCTTCACATTTGAGATTAAAGGTGATTCTAAGAAAGCTCAGGATTTCATTGATAACCTGGAACTGTTCTCACTGCTTGCAAATGTAGCGGATGTGAAATCACTTGTTATCCACCCGGCAACAACAACACACAGCCAGTGCACAGAGGAAGAGCTTCTCGATCAGGGAATCAAGCCAAACACAATCCGTCTGTCCATCGGTACAGAGAATATTGATGATATCATTCAGGATCTGGATGAGGCATTCAAAGCAATTCAGTAAATAAGAATCAGAGAAAACAGAAAAATCTGTAAGAAGTAGGAGCAGTAAAAGCTGCTCCTATAGTGTTTAGAAGAAAGGAGTAGAAGCGTTTGAAATTATCAAAGAAAAGTAGATATGGACTGCGTGCTCTTATTGATCTGGCGGTGAATTCACGGACAGAGCTGGTCTCATTAGGAAGTATCGCACAGAGAAATGACATTTCCGCCCAGTATCTTGAGCATGTATTTTCAGCTCTTCGCAAGGCTCATATTGTAAAAAGTATGAAAGGTTCCCAGGGAGGATATTTTCTGGAGAGAGATCCGAAAGAGATCACGGTTGCGCAGATTGTAGAAGCATTGGAAGGAACTTATGATCTGGAAGATGAAGTTGATCGAAACAACGTGGGACGTGGAGATCAGGAAGCAATTCAGCATCTGATCATTGATCGAATCAATGATTGTGTTCAGGAGATTCTGGAAGATGTGACGCTTAAGGATCTTGTGGATGCATACGAAGGGTATCAGGATTCTGTTGAGGGAATGTACTATATTTAATAGAGTGGAACGTAAGGAGCAGAGACAGACAGTATGGCAGAAAATTATCAATTTGAAACACGATGTATTCACGGGGACGGAGGATTTGTAGAGGGACATCCATACGGAGCAGTCTCCGTTCCCATTTTTCAGACAGCAACCTTCGCACACCCGGGAATTGGGAAAAGTACAGGATATGATTATTCTCGTGAGAGCAATCCGACACGGTATGAATTAGAAAGCGTAATGTCCTCTTTAGAAGGAGCGGATGACAGTATTGCGTGCGCGACAGGAATGGCGGCAATTGGAATCTGTCTGGAGCTTTTCGGAGAAGGAGATCATATTTTATGTACAGAAGATCTGTACGGCGGAACTGTGCGAATGTTTGAAAGCATTGGCGAAAAGCGAGGATTAAAGTTTTCTTATGTAGATACTTCAGATATTGATCTTGTAAGAAAGAATATCAGAAAAGAGACAAAGGCACTTTATATTGAGACACCAAGTAATCCAACGATGAGGATTACAGATTTTGCAGAGATGAGAAAACTCGCAGACGAATTCGGGTTACTGATTCTTGCGGATAATACATTCCTTTCTCCTTATTTCCAGAAACCGCTACAGTTGGGTGCTGATATTGTAGTACATAGCGGAACAAAATTTCTTGGAGGACACAATGATGTCCTCGCAGGATTTGTTTGTGTCAAAGGGGAAGAGCTGTCGGAAAAATTGCGTTATACATATAAGACAGTTGGCTGTAGTCTGTCTCCGTTTGACAGTTTCCTTGTACTTCGCGGAATCAAAACTTTATCAGTGCGTCTGGAGCGCCAGCAGGAGAATGCGAAGAAGATCGCACTTTGGCTGAAAAACAGACCGGAAGTGACAGAAGTTTATTATCCGGGTCTGGAAGATCATCCGGGTTACGAGGTGAACCGGAAGCAGGCGACAGGAGCAGGAAGTATGCTTTCTTTCCGTGTAGATACGGTGGAACGTACAAGAAAGATTCTTGAAAGTGTGAAATTGATCTCTTATGCGGAGAGCCTTGGCGGTGTAGAATCATTGATCACATATCCAATGCTTCAGACACACGGTGATGTGCCGGTGGAGATAAGAGAACGTCTTGGAATCACAGAAGATTTCCTTAGAATGTCTGTTGGAATTGAAAATGCTGAAGATCTGATCAAAGATCTGGAACAGGCATTTCAATAAAAGGAGTAAAAATGAGTGAGAAGAATTTGAATTTTGACCAGCCTGTAGAGAGAAGAGGAACCCACAGTCTGAAGTATGATTTTGCAGAAGAAAGAGGGAGAAAAAAAGATATTCTTCCGTTGTGGGTCGCTGATATGGATTTTAAGACGTCATCTTTCGTCCAGGAAGCATTGATCCGTCAGGCAGAGCATGGAATTTATGGATATACAGAGTCAGATCAGGAGTATTACGATGCGGTCAGCTCCTGGATGGAATGCCGTCACGGATGGAAGATCGACAAGGAGTGGATCACAAAGACTCCGGGAATTGTCTTTGCACTGGCAATGGCGGTGAAGGCTTATACAGAACCTGGGGATTATATTCTGATCCAGGATCCGGTCTATTATCCATTCCGGGAAGTGATTGAAAGCAATGACCGTAAAGTGGCCGCCAATATCCTTATCTGTAAGGAAGATGGATCTTATGCGATTGATTTCGAAGATTTTGAACGCCAGATCGTGGAAAAGGGTGTGAAATTATTCTTATTCTGCAGCCCACACAACCCGGTCAGCCGGGTATGGACAAGGGAAGAAGTGGAGCGTCTGGGAGACATTTGCCTAAAGCATCAGGTGATTATTGTAAGTGATGAGATTCATGCAGACTTCGTATTTGAAGGGAAGCATCAGGTGCTTGTAGATCTTAAGGACGAGTATAAAGACATTACAGTGACATGTACTTCCCCGGGGAAGACATTCAATCTTGCTGGACTTCAGATTTCCAATATTATCATTCCAAATGCAAGTCTTCGCAAGGAATTTCAGCATCAGGTAACTGCAGCCGGGTATAGTCAGGTCGGCGCACCCGGAATCTTTGCGCTGATCGCTGCGTATACTCAGGGCGAAGAATGGTATCAGGCGATGAAACAGTATGTGAAGTCGAACATTGATTTCCTTCATACATGGATGGCAGAACATTTACCACAGATCAAGGTGACAAAGACAGAAGGGACCTATCTCGTCTGGATGGATTTCCGGGCATTAGGGCTTTCAGATAAGGAACTAAAAGAACTGATAGAAGATAAGGCAGAGGTTTGGCTGGATGGAGGAGCGATCTTCGGAGAGTCTGGAAGTGGTTTTGAGCGGATCAACGTGGCTTGCCAGAGAGCGACGCTTGTGGAAGCGTTGGATCGGATTGAAAAAGCAGTGAAAGAAAAGGTTCACGGATGATTAGATAAAATAGAAACAGAAAAAGATGGATAAGCAATAAAAGCATTACTTATCCATCTTTTTCTATGTAGATCTGATTTCCCATTGTATTGAAACAACTGTTATTTCGTTCCCCCTGAAATAATGCTATTTCTCAATCTTGCATGGAATGGCCGGTTCATGAAAGTCAGCAAGTGTGATACTTCCAAGATAATCCTCGATAAGGTTATCCAGTTTTTCCCAAATCGGACGTGTCGGACACTGACCCGCACGTGCACATTCCGGTGCATGATCCTCCAGACACGCTACAGCTGCAAGGCTTCCTTCTGTCGCATGAAGAATCGAAGCGAGAGTGTATTCTTCCGGAGATTTTGTCAGGCGGTAGCCGCCGCCCTTTCCGCGAAGTCCAAGGATAAATCCTTGTGTGACAAGAGATTTTAAAATATTTTCCAAATACTTTTCAGAAATCTCCTGACGTGCTGCGATCTCTTTCAGCGGTGTGTAAGAGTCCGGATCCTGCTGAGACAGATCAATCATGACTCGGAGAGCATAACGCCCTCTTGTAGAGATAATCATAACCTATTTCCTCCCAAGTTACCTATAATTTTACATTGTGAATAGTGTATCATATGTTAAGAAAATAAACAAGTTGTCGAGGTAAAGTGAAACAGTGCAAAAGCATTAAAGTTTGTTGAAAACAAACGAAAACGAGTGTGTCTAAAAATGAAATAACCGTGAAATTGTATTAACTTTACTGGAATTTACAGTGCGTTTGTGATACTCTAAAGACTGTAAGTCCTGATCGGAATGCTATCTTTCTGATCAGACAGAAAAGACTGGGTTACTGTTCACTCCCGTGTCAATCACTTCGCTGATTGACACGGAGTGAACAGTAACAAGACTGGAGAGAGAATATGAAAAGATTAGTAGTAGCATTACTTCTGGCAAGCACATTGTGTATGACAGGATGCGGCGATACGAAGAAAACAGAACCGGCTGCATCTACGACAGAAGAGGTGGACAAAGCAAGCAGTACGATGAAAGAACAGATGGGAGACAACGCGGTTCTTCCAAGTGATTCTGTTAAGAGAGTTATGGCAAAGCAGTGGAAGGTGATTGGAACAGATACTGTGTATGATCTGAAAGAAGATGGAACAGGAACTAAGGATGACGACGGACTGACATTTGAGTGTGGATTTGATGAGGATAACAACATTACGATCAAGATCACAATGGACGGCGAAGACGAAGGTAAACTGTATGCGGTTACGACAGATGATACAGGCTATGGCATAGTGTTGAAGTCCCTGGATGGTGGAAAGGATATGAAGTTCCTTCAGGCGGATACAGACCTTCTGGATCTGACGGATGACCGTGCGAAGGGGCTGATCGGAAAGTGGACAGACAACAGTGGAAATGAATATAAATTAAAGAAGGACGGAAAGCTTGTGATCAAGAGTTCCTCCGGTGAAACAAAGGGAACATATTGTGTTGCAGAGAATGCAGACGGTACATTGAGGCTGAATCTGGTTATCTCCGGTGGAACACTGGAATATGTCTATACACTGTCAGATGATGGATCTACAGTGGAATTATGTAGTCCGGGAACAGATACGGTACATAAGTGGACGAAAGCCTAAAGTGTGGTGAATAAAAGAGATGCAGTTTGCGCATGAATTGATCGTTCCGGAAGTTGGATTTCCTTTTAAACTATTCTTATTTGAAGGCAGAGAAGGACATTACCATAGAGAAAAACATTGGCACAGATCGATTGAGATTTTTGCAGTGTGCGACGGAGAACTGGAATTTAAGATCGATGAGAAGACCTGGCATCTGACAGCGGGAGAATTTATGATTGTGAATTCGAATGAGGTTCATGAAGTAGATTCTCCGTTGCCAAACGAGACGATCGTTCTTCAGATTCCGTTGAAAGTTTTTGAAAAATATTATACAGGAGAGCAATTTATCTGGTTTACGCATGAACCGGGACGTAAGGACGCGCGCTTTATGGAATTGTTGGAAGAACTGTATAAGACGTATTGCGAAAAGCAGTGTGGATATGACATGAAGATGAATAGTATTTTTTATCATCTTTTATATCTCCTTGTGAAAGAATACCGTCTGACAGAAGTGGAGAATGCTTTTGTCAGAAAGAATAAGAATCTGAACAAGCTTTCGACGATTACTGCTTATATGAAAGAGAATTATGCGCAGGAATTAAGTCTGGAAGAGGTGGCAAGAATCTTTGGATATTCTCCGACGTATCTGTCGAGGATGTTTCAGAAATATGCGGGAATCACATACAAGAGTTATCTGCAGAATATTCGTCTGGAATATGCAATGAAAGACCTGAAGGGCGGAAAATATAATATCACTGAGACAGCACTTCGCAGCGGCTTCTCCGGAAGCAAGGCGATGGCAAGGGCATTTCGGAAAAAATACGGAATTCTTCCAAGTGAATATAAAGAAAATGCGTAGCATTTTGGAGGTTGGCTCTGAACAGTTACGAAAATGGAATATAAATAAAAAAGAAAAAATGACTAACAGTACAAAATATATTGACTGTTAGTCATTTTTATTGTATAGTGCAAGAAGAGATTAAAATGACCAATAGTCATAAATTGAATATGAGGAAGGAAGCGAAAAAGGATATGATGGTAAAGTTTGGAAAAAAGATAGTAAAATTCAGAGTGCCGATTCTGATTCTTAGTATTTTATTATTGATTCCGTCTGCATTGGGGTATCTGCATACGAGAATTAATTATGATGTATTGACTTACCTGCCGGATAACATCGAGACGATGAAAGGCCAGGATATTTTGGTAAATGATTTCGGTACAGGTGCATTCTCGATGTTTATAGTCGATGGAATGGAAGATAAGGATGTATCGAAGCTAAAAGAGAAGATTGAGAAGGTAGATCATGTAAAAGAGGTTATCTGGTATGATTCTATCGCAGATATCAGTATGCCGAAGAGTATGCTGCCGACAAAGGTTTATGATGCATTTAACTCCGAGACTGGAACGATGATGGCAATCTTCTTTGATGAAGGAACATCTTCGGACGGAACAATGGAAGCAATCTCCGAGATCCGTTCTCTGGCGGGCGAGCAGTGCTTTTTAAGTGGTATGTCAGCTGTTGTTACAGATACGAAGGAGCTGGCGGAGAAAGAGACACCGTTGTATGTATTGATCGCGGTTGTACTGGCGATGATCGTACTTGGTCTTACAATGGAATCGTTCTTTGTACCGATCCTTTTCATGCTCAGTATTGGAATCGCGATTGTCTATAACCTGGGAAGTAACTACTTTATGGGAGAGATTTCCTATATCACGAAGGCACTGGCAGCAGTTCTGCAGCTGGGTGTAACGCTGGACTATTCGATCTTCCTGATGCACAGTTACGAAGAACAGCAGATCCGTTACGACGGAGATAAACACCGTGCAATGGCACATGCAATCTCACAGACATTTTCATCTGTAATCGGAAGCTCCGTTACAACAATTGCCGGATTTATCGCACTGTGCTTTATGTCATTCACACTTGGACTTGATATCGGTGTTGTTATGGTTAAGGGTGTTATCCTTGGTGTACTTGCCTGCGTAACAATCCTTCCATCCATGATCCTGTGTTGTGACAAGATTATTGAGAAGACAAAACATAAACCATTCCTTCCGGATATCGGAAGAATTTCAGACAAGGTTACTAAGAGATATCTCATCTATGTGGCACTGTTCGTAGTTCTGCTATTCCCGGCTATTTACGGAAATAACCATACAGGAGTTTACTATAACCTGGATGAGACACTTCCAAAAGATCTTCCAAGTATCATTGCAAATGAGAAATTGAAGGAAGATTACGACATGAATACGACGCACATGATTCTTGTAGACAGCTCTACAGATTCAGCGGACGTAGGCAAGATGCTGAATGAGATGGATAAGGTGGACGGAATCAAATGGGCACTTGGACTTGACTCCCTGATCGGGCCGTCCGTACCGGCAAGCATGATCCCGGATTCAGTGACAAGATCATTAAAGAATGATAAGTACCAGCTTGTACTGGCGAACTCAGAATATAAGGTAGCTACAGATGAATTGAATGATCAGATCAAAGAACTGAATACGATTCTTCATAAATATGATGAAGGTGGAATGCTGATCGGAGAAGGTCCTCTGACAGCAGATCTGATCGACATTACAGATAAAGACTTCAAGACAGTAAGTGCAGTATCAATCGGAATTATTTTCGTAATCATCATGCTTCTGTTCAAGTCAATCTCACTGCCGATCATCCTGGTAGGCGTTATTGAGTTCGCGATTTTCGTCAATATGGGTATTCCATACTACATGGGAACTAAGTTGCCATTCGTGGCATCCATCGTAATCGGAACCATTCAGCTTGGATCCACCGTAGACTATGCAATTCTTATGACAACTCGTTATAAGAGAGAGCGTAACCATGGCGCAAATAAATACGATTCCATCACAACTGCGCACCGCGTATCCGCACAGTCTATCATGGTAAGTGCGTTGAGCTTCTTCGCAGCAACGATCGGTGTAGGACTTTACTCCAACATTGATATGATCAGTTCCTTGTGTATCCTGATGGCGAGAGGAGCACTGATTAGTATGGTAGTTGTAATCTTCGTACTACCGTCTATGTTCATGGTATTTGATAAAGTGATCGTGAAGACAAGTAAGGGATTCCTGCCACCGAAGGAATAATGGGACGTGGAATAGGATGAGAGGGTAAAAAAGGAAGCGGTTCGCTTCCTTTTTTGCTTATGAAAATAAATACTGGTAAGATCTTCTTTGTTGTAATATAATGTCGCGAACTCTTATTTTTATATCTGTTGAATAAAATTTTTCTTCTCTTAAAAGCGTTTCTATTATTTGTCCATTGAAATCGAAATGTAATTTTTGACCATATAATTTTTCAACAGCATCTAACTGCTCTAAGAAATCCGTAGAGAGTGTTTTTGCCTGGACTTGTGGAATTAGATCAATAATATCTTCTTCAAGTGGATAATCAGTAGTTGTATCTGAGAGTAAAGAACATCCATTATCAAAAACAGGACAGTAATGGTAAATTCCAAGTGGATCAAGTAAGACTCCAATATTATGCATATGTCGATCTTCATTTAAAAATAATGCATCAATAGTGAGCAAAGTACAAAGGTATTTCCCAAAATCTTTTAGTCCAGTCATTTGTATTACCTGATCTACGAGAAATTGTGCTCGATCTTCTACTTCTCCAAACTGAAAAATAGATTGATAAAGACTTTTTCCGTGAAGTGTATGAAAAAGTCGTTCTAGTGTTAATAATTGCCAGCCATCAGGAAGAAAATTTGAACTTTTACATCCTAAATAGTCTTTTTTTCCAACACGAAGTATTTCTGTGTCATATAAGACGAAATCCTTTGTAGAAAGAGTGGAATGCATTAATAAGTGAGAAACCATATATTCTGTTAAACCTTCATAACCAATATAATCTGCCTTATACCAGGTTTCAGTATTCGCAGGGTTCCATTTTAATTGATTTCCCTTTGAAGAATGACGTTCAGTATCTTTCATATCATTTATATTTAATTCAATCACTCTATCTTACCTCCTTCCAGCGTTCAAGTTACCTATCGTTCGATTTCTATCCAAAAATCATCCTCAGCCATTTTCCCCTTGGTTTTCTGAATAATCAGGAATGGATCATAAAAAGGCAGTCCGAGATCACGTAATATAATCTTCATTTTATCCCTGCTTCGTGGAAAGCATCTTGATTCAAGAAATTCTTCATAATCTCTGAATGTAGGAGCATTATTGACACCAAATGCACAAAAAATAGGATTCCTTACAAAATTTTTAATTGCTATTTTTCGGGAGGGTTCGTTTACATCAATTACAGTACACAGACTTTCTTTATAGTAATAAAATAGTCTAAGAGGATAAATTTTCGTTGGAATTTGTAATTCTTCAACCCATTCAGGTGTTTCATATAGAATCTTTAATAATGTTACAGCGGGACCGGTTACGGTAACATCTGCTTCTTCCCAACGTTCAACTGTTTTTACTGAGACATTTAATAAGGCGGCAAAGTCTTTTTGCTTAAGTCCAAGACGCTTTCGCATTAGTTTTATGTCTTTCGAAGATAATGTATGTTGAATTGCAAACTCCATAATTTCACCTCCAATATAATTCTGTTTATAGTATAACACATAAAATCCCTAAATATAAGGGGTAATATAAAAGAATAATCCCTAAATATTAGGAGTTTTTCTTCGTATCATGCGTCTTTCGAACCTCAGTAGGCGAAGCCTTAAAATGTTCAAAGAACATTCGACGGAACAATTTATAATTGGTAAATCCATGTCTTTCCAGGATATCTTTGATGGAATCATCTGTAGAAATAATATCCTGATAAATAAAGGAAAGTCTTAATTCATTTTGATATTCTAAAAAAGTGATTCCCATACATTTTTTGAAAAAACGGCAGAAGTATCCAGGCTGCAGATAAGCAATTCCGGCAATCTCTTCAATGCTGATGTGGCGGTAATTCTGTGCGATATAATCTAAGATTGTGTCTAGTCTTGCGCGGTCTTTATTGCGCTGAGACTGGTTACTGTGTACAACGCGGATACTGAAATTTAGTGTGCCGAAGATGCTATTGCTCATATGGTTGGTGTTGGAAGAGATACACTAGAAAATCCTCTTCATTGTTTATCGGTTTTACGAAACAAATGTGCGCATGCGGCTAGAATGTATAATACAGATTTTAATCCTCCGGCAAAGTTTACAACATTATATTAGTGTACATTTCACTTTCAGAAAGAAAAGATAAGAAATGGGCATTATTTGGTTAATTATTTGGTCGATAATGCCTTTTTAAGTTGGTAAAATGACCATAGAAACAAACGAAACAAGAAACAGAAGAAAATTCAGGGGGACATCATGAAAATCCAGAATGTAACAGATGCATCTTTCCGAAAATACGGCAAGATCATCACGGAATACTCTTTTGAGAAGATCTTAAAAGAGATGGAACACACACCACTTCCGAAAGATGTTGTCTACGTACCGTCTGTTGAGGAATTGGAAGTACTTCCGGAAGCAGCTGAAATCTGCAAGAAAGGATTCGGCGGACTGCCAATCCAGATCGGATACTGTAATGGAGATAATCACAAACTGAATGCATTAGAATATCACAGAAGCTCGGAACTTGATATCGCACAGACAGATTTAATTCTGCTTCTTGGAATGCAACAGGATATTGAAGACGGTGATATCTATGATACAGCCAAAGTAGAAGCATTCCTTGTTCCGGCGGGAACCGGTGTAGAACTGTATGCAACAACACTTCATTATGCACCGTGTACTGCACAGGAAGGTGGATTCCGCTGTGTAGTAGTTCTTCCGAAAGGAACGAATGAAGCGCTTCCATTTGAAACAGCGAAAGAGGGAGGAAACAGACTTCTTGCAGCGATGAATAAATGGCTGATCGCGCATGAGAATGCACAGATTGAAGGAGCATTTTGCGGATTAAAAGGCGAGAACGTCGAAGTCTGATTGAAAATGGATGCCGGGGTTTCCAAAAATCAGGATCATGTTATTCACAAGGTCTCTGTATGATGTGTGGAAAACTAAATGAAATTACAGGAAAAGTGTGGATAACGTAACATGAGAAAGATAGAAATAATAACAAGGATAAAGAAAGCGAGGATTTTATTATGAGTAACATGCCAGAATTGAAAATCGGTGTTGTAGCAGTGAGCAGAGATTGTTTCCCGGAGAGTCTTTCCGTGAACAGAAGAAAAGCATTGATTGATGCCTACACAAAAAAATACGGTGAAGGAACTGTCTATGAATGTCCGATCTGTATCGTAGAGAGTGAGATCCACATGGTACAGGCTCTGGAAGATGTAAAGAAAGCAAGATGTAACGCACTGGTTGTTTATCTTGGAAACTTCGGACCGGAGATTTCTGAGACACTGCTTGCAAAACATTTTGACGGACCGAAGATGTTTGTCGCAGCTGCAGAGGAGACACAGGATAATCTGACACAGGGACGTGGAGATGCTTATTGCGGAATGCTTAACGCAAGCTACAATCTGAAACTCAGAGGAGTAAAAGCTTACATTCCGGAGTATCCGGTAGGAACAGCAGAGGAATGTGCTGACATGATCCATGAGTTCGAACCAATCGCGAGAGCAGTTGTCGGATTAAGTGACTTAAAGATCATCAGCTTTGGACCGCGTCCGTTAAACTTCCTTGCATGTAATGCACCAATCCAGCAGCTTTACAATATCGGAGTTGAAATTGAGGAAAACTCTGAACTTGACCTTTTCGAGGCTTATAACAAACATGAAGGTGATGAGAGAATTCCGGCCGTTGTAAAAGAGATGGAAGAAGAGCTCGGAGCAGGAAATAAGAAACCGGAGATTCTTCCGAAACTGGCTCAGTATGAGATTACTTTAAAAGACTGGATCGAGGAGCACAGAGGATATAGAAAATACGTTGCAATCGCAGGAAAATGCTGGCCGGCATTCCAGACACAGTTCGGATTTGTTCCATGTTATGTAAACAGCCGTCTGACAGCTCAGGGAATCCCGGTATCCTGTGAGGTTGATATTTACGGAGCACTCAGCGAGTTTATCGGAACTGCTGTCAGCCAAGATGCAGTAACACTTCTTGATATCAACAATACAGTACCGGCAGATATGTACAAAGAGAGCATCGAAGGAAAATTCCCATATACACAGAAAGATACATTTATGGGATTCCATTGTGGAAATACAGCTTCCGGAAAACTTGCTTTCTGCGAAATGAAATATCAGATGATCATGGCAAGATCTCTTCCAATCGAGGTTACACAGGGAACACTTGAGGGAGACATCAAACCTGGAGATATCACATTCTACAGACTGCAGAGTACATCTGACAATGTACTTCGTGCTTATGTTGCACAGGGAGAAGTACTTCCGGTTGCTACAAAATCCTTCGGATCTATCGGAGTGTTTGCAATTCCGGAGATGGGAAGATTCTACCGTCACGTACTGATCGAAAAGAATTATCCACATCACGGAGCAGTTGCTTTCGGACACTTTGGAAAAGCATTGTTCGAAGTATTTAAATACATTGGTGTGCCGGTTGAAGAGATCGGATACAACCAGCCGAAGGGTGTAAGATATCCAACAGAGAATCCGTGGGGTTAATTACATAGAAAGTTATAAGCATAGAAAACGGGCAGAGAGCCGTGCCGGAAACGGCAAGGCTTTCTGTCTTTATACAGGAGAAACGACATGTTATTTGTAGGAGTAGATCTTGGAACATCCGCAGTAAAACTTCTTCTGATGGATGAGAATGGAAAGATCAAGAATATCGTATCAAAAGAATATCCGTTATATTTTCCACATCCGGGATGGTCAGAGCAGAAACCGGAAGACTGGTTTGCACAGAGTATGGAAGGGCTGAAAGAGCTTCTTGAAGGCTTTGATAAGGATCAAGTAAAGGGAATCAGTTTTGGAGGTCAGATGCACGGTCTTGTTGCGCTTGATAAGGAAGACAAGGTGATTCGCCCGGCAATTCTGTGGAACGACGGACGTACTGCAAAACAGACCGATTACCTGAATCAGGTGATTGGAAAAGAGAAGCTTTCAGAGTATACAGCAAATATTGCATTTGCCGGATTTACAGCACCGAAGATTCTCTGGATGAAGGAAAATGAACCGGAGAATTTTGCAAAGATTGAGAAAATCATGCTTCCGAAGGATTACCTTGCATATCGTTTGTCAGGGTCTTTTTGCACAGAGTATTCAGATGCTTCCGGAATGCTGCTTTTGGATGTGGAGCATAAGTGCTGGTCTGCAAAAATGCTTGAGATCTGTGGTATTACAGAGGCACAGCTTCCAAAGCTGTATGAAAGCTGGGAAGTCGTTGGAACTTTGAAAGCAGAGATCGCAGCAGAACTTGGCATATCAGAGAATGTAAAAGTAATTGCAGGAGCCGGGGACAATGCGGCGGCAGCAGTTGGAACGGCAACGGTCGGAGACGGCGGATGCAATATTTCTCTCGGAACATCAGGAACACTCTTTATTTCCAGTAAGAAATTCGGAGTAGATAAGAACAATGCACTGCATTCCTTTGACCATGCAGATGGCAATTATCATCTGATGGGATGCATGCTCAGTGCTGCTTCCTGTAATAAATGGTGGATGGATGAAATCCTTAAGACCAAAGATTATCCGGCAGAACAGGCAGGAATCACAAGGCTCGGCGAGAACCATGTGTTCTATCTTCCATATTTGATGGGAGAGCGTTCTCCTCATAATGACCCTTCCGCAAGAGCAGCATTTATCGGAATGTCTATGGACAGCACAAGAGAGGATATGACACAGGCTGTGCTGGAAGGTGTTGCATTCGGACTGCGTGATTCCCTGGAAGTTGCAAGAAGTATTGGCGTGAATCCAGAGAGAACAAAGATCTGCGGCGGTGGAGCAAAGAGTCCGCTGTGGCGAAAGATCATTGCAAATGTGATGAATATGAAAGTAGATCTGATCGAAAGCGAAGAAGGCCCGGGCTATGGAGCGGCAATCCTGGCAGCAGTTGGATGCGGCGTATTTGATTCGGTGGAAGAGGCTGCGAAGAAACTTGTGAAAGTAACAGGAACAGAAGAACCGGATTCGGAACTGGTGCAGAAGTACGAGGAAAGATATCAGGAATTTAAGAAATTGTATCCGGCATTGAAAGGAATTTATCAGGGGAAACAAGCATAATTGAATTCCAATAAAAAACTCCCAATAGAAAATCATACTCTAAAAGATATCTGAGATGGAATTCTATTGGGAGTTTTTAAAATATCAATAAATCTTACGCTAAAAACAACGCATACAGTATCACAAGAATACCAAGCACGATTCTGTAATATCCAAATACTTTGAAATCATGTTTCTTAATATATCCCATCAGGAATTGAATAACGATAATAGAAGAAACAAATGCTGTTACCATACCAATCAGAAGAATTATTGCTTCTGTTCCGGTAAAGTTCAGACCAAACTTCACAAGCTTCAGAAGACTTGCACCGAACATAACCGGAATCGCAAGTACGAAAGTGAATTCAGCAGCAACGGTTCTGGATACTCCAAGGATCAAAGCACCGACAATTGTTGCACCGGATCTGGATGTTCCAGGGAAGATTGCAGCGATCAGCTGGAAAAGTCCAATCAAAAATGCAGTCTTATAAGTAAGTTCGTCCATACTGTTGATCTTCGCAGGTTTGCCCTTGTGATTATTCTCAACAATGATAAAGGCGATACCGAAGACAATCAGAGCAATCGCAACGCAAGGGTAATTGTAAAACCATTTCTCAAACAGATCATTGAACGGCATTCCAATCACAATTGCAGGGATACATGCAACAAGGACTTTCAGCCAGAGGATAATGATATCCATCCTCACATAACTTAAAATTCCATTTCCGGCTTTCTTTTTTCTATGTGCATGTTTTGCTTGGCGGCGTCTGACCGTGTGACTTCCTTCCGGTGCACCAAACGGGAAGATCTGGTTCCAGAATAAGAGGACAACAGCAAGAATCGCACCTAACTGGATCACAACTTCGAACATGCTGTAGAATTCTTCAGAAACATCTAATTTCACAAACTGATTCAAAAGGATCAGATGTCCGGTGCTGCTGATCGGCAGCCATTCTGTGATTCCTTCCACAATTCCAAAGAGGAAGGATTTCAAAAATTCAATCATTCTTAATTTATACTCCTTTTTATTGATGGATTGCAGCTATACTAAGAGATTCTAGCACCAAATGCAATCATTTTTGTGTAGCTACACTTATGCTCTAAAGTGGCTCACGGTTTCTTATTATAAAACGTTGGCAAAAGATGTGCAAGAAATAGAAAGTATTTAAATTGTTAAATCGTCGATTTAAGAAATTCCTAATATTTTTCCAATCTATCTCTTAAAAACCATCAAGTATCATGTATACTATAGTTAGAACTTGATCATGTGATAATTATGTTGCTGCGCTGTTATCGGTGTCAGCAATTATCGAGGGGTATGTAAAATGTATAAAATATTAGTATGTGATGACGATAGAGAAATCGTAGAAGCAATCGAAATTTATCTTTCTCAGGAGGGATATCAGATTTTAAAAGCATATGACGGAATCGAAGCACTGGAGATTTTGGAGAAAGAGGAAGTGAATCTTCTGATCATCGATGTCATGATGCCAAGACTTGACGGAATCCGTGCAACATTAAAAATCCGTGAGAAGAACAGTCTGCCAATCATTATCTTGTCTGCGAAGTCAGAAGATACCGATAAGATTCTTGGACTCAATATCGGTGCGGATGATTATGTAACAAAGCCGTTCAATCCGCTGGAACTTGTGGCACGAGTGAAATCACAGCTGAGACGATTTAACGAGCTTGGCGGAACAGCACAGGAGCCAAAAGAGATGATTTATAAGGTAGGTGGCCTTCAGATCAATGATGATCTCAAGCAGGTAACAGTAGACGGAGAATTTGTGAAACTGACACCGATTGAATACAATATCCTTTTGCTTCTGATGAAGAATCAGGGAAAAGTATTTTCAATCAATCAGATTTATGAATCCATCTGGAATGAAGAGGCAATTGGTGCGGATAACACAGTTGCAGTTCACATTCGTCATATCAGAGAAAAAATAGAGATCAATCCGAAAGATCCACGTTACCTGAAAGTAGTCTGGGGTGTCGGATATAAAATCGAAAAAGCATAGTGCGAACAGTAACAAAAGCACATGTAAAAATGGATAGAAAAAGCATATAAGAGAACATATAAAAATGCATAAGAAGGCATATAAGGAAGGGTTAACAATGAAGAAATGGTACAGGAAGACCGTGACAAGGACAATCGTTCTTGTTGTGGCGATTCTTAGCGGAGCATTGCTTGTGACAAATTTGCTTTCTCTCCTGACACTGGCGGGTGGAATGAGTTTGTCACAGATTCAAAAGATGAATACACAGTCTTTTGAAGAATCCGAAGAATTCAGCAAGATGGTCGAAAGTTACATGTACGATGTACAGGAGAAGCTTTATCTGCAAAATCTTTTTGAAAGTGACGGCGCCTACAATCCCAAAAAACTGGTGGATGTAATGGAACTGTCAAAGAAGGGCAAGATTTCAGAAACAAATTTGTCAGGTGTCACGTACACCATGGAAGAACTGGTGAACTGGGGCGAGACTTACAGTGGAACAGATAACGACAATCTTTACAAACAGAATGGCGTGATCGTCTGCCAGAAACCGGACGGAAATTATTATTACTATTATATGAATGATTTCTTTTCTCTTGTAAATGCAGGAAAACTTCAGTTTCAGATGGGCGAGCAGGACAGAGATCAGTTTCTGGCAGGATTGCAGGCGGGCGAATTTACGACTTCCGGCTATTATACATTTCAGATTACAGATGAAAACGGTGAGCTGCTCTATACAGACTGCTGGAACTTTGGCCAGTCGATGATTGAAAAATATGCACCGGTCGGAGTGGACAATCTACTCCAGGTTGTAAATAATAATCCGCAGTTAAATGGAAGACTGACATTGGTTTATGATAATATTGCCACAGCATTGCAAACAATCTATGAGGACTGGCAGGATTATGAAGGCGGTTGGGATTATCTGGAAGAGGGAAATACCAATTTTACCTATCTGTACGCAGATGAATCGACAAAGAAGGTTACTACAAATAAAGCAGAATATGCAAATTATGCGGATGTAAAGAAAAGCATAGAGGATATGATAGCTTCTGCGTCTAAGAAATCTGTGAAATACATGGTAATCTATCCTGAATTGAAAGATTTTAAGACAAATATGAATGTGTCTTATTCGAATCAATGGCTTAATATACGTTCTTATGGTTACTATTCCGGCGGAACAAAGTGGAAAGATGTTTTTGCAGTTGCGGTTGATACGAATTATCCAATTCAGGATCAGTTTTATCAAAATAGCATCGAATATCAAAATAACATTCCGCATATGAAAGCGGCATTGCATTTTATGATTTTCAGCGGAGTACTCTTTTTGATCACAGTAGTGTGGCTGACATTGGGGGCAGGAAGAAAACCGCAGGATGAAGAACTGCATTTGTTAAAGTTTGATTCTTGGAAGACAGAGATTGCCGCTGCAGTTGTTATTTTTGTCTGGGTGATTGGAAGTTATTTCTTTTTTGTAGCAGGAATAGATGGAATTCATATCTTATTTGATGGAATTACTGGGTTGTGTAGTTCATACGGTGCTGTGGAAAGTGATACATTTATTCCGTCATCCTATGTTCCGAATGTATATATGCAGACTTTAAGTCTCGGAGAATCAGTAGGCGTGTTTGTATATGGAATGTTTACATTTACCTGCTTCTTTGCCGGTTATCTCAGTCTGGTAAGAAGAATTAAGGCAAAGAGTCTGTGGGAGAACAGTCTGCTTCGAAGCTTCGGCATATTCATCGGAAAAATATTACGAGACATGAAGCTTACAAAGAAAACCGCAGGACTTTTGATTCTTTATTTTCTGTTTCAGCTTTTCGTACTTTGGGATGGAGATTTCTTCCTGGTGATTCTGCTACTGATCGCTGATGCAGTGCTATTCTATTGCATGGTTGCAAATGTGATGGAGAAGAATCGATTGAGAAAAGGAATCCAGGAGATCGCTGCCGGAAATATGAGTTATCAGATTCCAATTGATGGACTGCATGGAGAAAACAAAACACTTGCATTGATGATCAACGGAATCGGAACCGGACTTAATAAAGCCGTTGCTGAGGCAATGAAAAATGAACGTCTCAAGACCGATCTGATTACAAATGTTTCTCATGACATTAAGACGCCGTTGACTTCCATTTTGAATTATGTCGGCATCTTAAGACAGACAGATCCGGCAGATCCGAAAGTTCAGGATTATCTGAACATTCTGGAAGAGAAGGCACAGAGACTGAAGACACTGACGGAAGATGTGGTAGAGGCATCGAAGGTCAGCAGCGGAAACATTTCATTGGAATATATGGATCTTGATCTGTCAGAAATGATCCAGCAGACGCAGGGCGAACTTGAAGAAAAATTCGAGGCAAGAAATCTGGCAATTGTTACAGATCTTCCGGCAGAACCGGCTGTTGTGCATGTCGATGGAAGAAGAATGTGGCGTGTCCTGGAAAATATTTACGGAAATGCAGCCAAGTACGCAATGCCTGGAACAAGAGTTTACGCGACTCTGAAAACAGATGATGGCAAGGTGAAATTTTCACTGAAAAATGTTTCTGAACATCAGTTGAACATTCAGGCGGACGAACTGACCGAACGTTTTATCCGCGGAGATATTTCCAGAAGTACGGAGGGAAGTGGATTAGGACTTTCCATAGCGAAGAGCCTTACAACAATGCAGGGCGGCACATTTGATCTGTATTTGGATGGAGATCTGTTCCGGGTAGATATTACATTTCCAAAAGTGAAAGCGAAAGGAAATGCTGCCGGGGTAACAGAGTAATTAGCAGAGAAATCATCAAGCGGTGTATCTTGACATTCTATTCGCGTTATGCTAACCTTTTTAAGGAATGAAAAGCAGTGATAAGCGAAACGCGATGAGGAAGAGAGTAGTCTGTAACAGATTCTACAGAAAAGTCCTGAAGGCCGTCAGGCCGGATGTTGAGAGGGATGGATGGAAGACAGATGAAGATGGCTTCTGAGCAGCGCAGATGAGCCTGAACAGAGTGATCAAGTGAGTTGTTTGAGCAGCGATCTTGAATAAAAAGACCCGGGTTAGTCTGTGAAGGGATTCGCCCTTT
This sequence comes from Mediterraneibacter sp. 210702-DFI.3.120, assembly GCF_020561005.1. Classification (NCBI taxonomy): domain Bacteria; kingdom Bacillati; phylum Bacillota; class Clostridia; order Lachnospirales; family Lachnospiraceae; genus Mediterraneibacter; species Mediterraneibacter sp. 210702-DFI.3.120. The sequence goes on from NZ_JAJCNG010000028.1 coordinate 32,344, forward strand.
ATAGCGAAGAGTATCAACAGTGAGAAATGCCGTAGTATTCAAAGCAGTTTTTACTAACGAAAGTGCAGATACTCATAGAGGTTTCTTTCCGCGAGGAAGGAACGAAGAGAAGTGGTAACACGAAAGTAGGATTCGTCTTCTCAGGGATGCAAGTCTCTGGGAGGGCGTTTTTTAATATATTAGGTTCTTTCCTAATATATTAAAAACGCTCCGCTAGGGATATGCGCTGCGGCGTACAAAGTAGGTGTTGCAAGCGACCACCGCAAGTGCAAGAATGTGCCTTGGCACATTCTTTGTTCCGAAAAATCCAGAAAAAATCGTATTAGTAATCACTGAAAGTTGAGAAAAGAATCCCACATTGTGGGAAAAGGAGGCAGAAAAATGTCAGAAAAACCAAAATATTATATAACAACAGCGATTGCCTATACATCAGGTAAACCGCATATCGGAAACACATACGAGATCGTGCTTGCAGATGCAATCGCACGTTACAAGAGAAGCCAGGGATATGATGTATTCTTCCAGACAGGAACAGATGAGCACGGACAGAAGATCGAGCTCAAAGCCGAGGAAGCTGGAATCACACCAAAGGAATTCGTAGATAACGTATCAACAGAAATCAAAAGAATCTGGGATCTGATGGATACATCTTATGACAAATTCATCCGTACAACAGATGAAGATCATGAGAAACAGGTTAAGAAGATTTTCAAGAAACTTTACGACAAGGGAGATATTTACAAGGGACATTATGAAGGAATGTACTGTACACCGTGTGAGTCTTTTTTCACAGAGTCTCAGCTTGTAGATGGAAAATGTCCGGACTGCGGTCGCCCGGTTCAGCCGGCAAAGGAAGAGGCATATTTCTTCAAAATGAGCAAGTATGCTGACCGCCTGATCGAGCATATCAATACACATCCGGAGTTCATTCAGCCGGTTGCCCGTAAGAACGAGATGATGAACAACTTCCTCCTTCCGGGACTTCAGGATCTGTGTGTATCCAGAACATCCTTCAAGTGGGGAATTCCGGTAGATTTCGATCCAAAGCACGTTGTATATGTATGGCTTGATGCTCTTACAAACTATATCACAGGAATTGGATATGATGCAGACGGAAACAGTACAGAGCAGTTCAACAAGCTGTGGCCGGCAGACCTTCATCTGATCGGAAAAGATATCATCCGTTTCCATACAATTTACTGGCCAATCTTCCTTATGGCACTTGATCTTCCACTTCCGAAACAGGTGTTTGGACATCCGTGGCTGCTTCAGGGAGACGGTAAGATGAGTAAGTCTAAAGGAAATGTTCTCTATGCAGATGAACTCGTTGATTTCTTTGGCGTAGATGCAGTTCGCTACTTCGTACTTCATGAGATGCCATTCGAGAATGACGGTGTTATTTCCTGGGAGCTGATGGTAGAGCGTCTGAACTCTGATCTTGCAAATACACTTGGAAACCTTGTAAACAGAACTGTTTCTATGACAAACAAATACTTCGGCGGAACAGTAGAAGATAAGGGTGTTGTAGAAGATGTAGATGCAGAACTGAAAGCAGTTGTAGAGAATGCTTCTAAAGCAGTTGATGCTAAGATGGCAGACCTCCGCGTTGCCGATGCGATTACAGAAATCTTCAATCTGTTCAAACGCTGCAATAAATACATTGATGAGACAACTCCTTGGGTACTCGGAAAAGATGAATCCAAGAAGGATCGCCTTTCTACAGTACTTTGGAATCTGATCCAGAGCATTTCTGAAGGTGCAAGACTTCTTGAATCTTTTATGCCTTCTACAAGTAAGAAGATCCTTGAGCAGCTTGGTAACGGACATGTAACAGAGAAACCGGAGATTCTGTTCCAGCGAATGGATCTCGAAGAGGTTATGAAGAAAGTTAAAGAACTTCATCCGAAGGTAGAAGAAAAGAAAGAGGAAGAAGCTGTTATCGACATTGAGCCGAAAGATGAGATCACATTTGAGCAGTTCGGAGCAATGCAGTTCCAGGTTGGAGAGATCATTGCATGTGAGGCTGTAAAGAAATCCAAAAAGCTTCTCTGCTCTCAGGTAAAAGTTGGAAGCCAGGTAAAACAGATCGTATCCGGAATCAAAGCACATTACACACCGGAAGAAATGGTTGGTAAGAAAGTTATGGTTCTTGTAAACCTGAAACCTGCGAAGCTGGCAGGCGTACTTTCAGAGGGAATGCTGCTTTGTGCAGAAGATGCAGAAGGTAACCTTGCACTGATGACACCGGAAAAAGAAATGCCGGCTGGAGCAGAAATCTGTTAATTGAAATGTTTGAAAATTCAGACAATTACAACCAAAGCAGATAATAAATAAAAAATATAAAAAAATCAAATGAATATATTGACAAATTAGACGCCGAATGTTATTATATAACCATCAAAGAGAGAAAGAAATCTCCCAAAGATATTTAACTAAGAAGGCAAAAGTAACAGATGCCTGATTAGATTAAAAATACAAGTTCAACAGGAGGTCAGTCCCATGGACAGTATAGTTTCAGATTTTTATCAATATGTCAGTGGTATGATGAGTGAAGGTTCCTGTGAAGAAAGAGACCTTTGCCAAGCGTAAAAGTCCAGTAGAAAGAAAAGAAGATCAAAGATCGGAGAGTACAGAAACTGGAAGCAAAGAGAAAAAGATGAATCACTCATAGATGTATTGAATAAAAATACCGCATATAACATAGAATGAAAAATGTGTAAAGAAACATTGAAAGGACATGTTATAATCTCAGATTTGTTATAAAAGCAGGAATGACTTGACAGAAGATTTAATACATAAAGTATTGAATGGATATGAAAATCATTCAGGTGATAAAATAACAGACGACAAAGGTCTCACAGGAACGTAGAATCGCGAATAATCTCCGATACAAAATATAAAATTATAATAATAATACAATTAAATAACACTAAAAATGCACTTTCAAAAGGAATTGAAGGTGCATTTTTTTGACATTACAGACCTCATATGGTAGAATAATGAAAGAGTATCGGCTAGTGCCTAATGGACACATTCAGACCAAAACTAATATTTCAATGACAATGAGGTGAGTACAGTGGATAAGTATGAATATAAGTTAAAGACAGAAGAGATGCTGGAACTTATGGAAGATGGAGAATACAGAAAAGCAGCGGCAGCAGCAGATCTGATTGACTGGAAGCGTGTCCGTAACGCAGGGATGCTGATGAATGTCAGTGATATTTATGAAAAAACAAAAGAGTATCAGAAGAGCTATGATGTGATGAATCTTGCATATCGCCGTTCTGAAGGAAGCCGCAAGGTGATCTATAAGTTATGTTCTCTTGCAATTAAGACAAAGAATATAGATGAAGCAATCGACTATTATGACGAATTTATCCAGATTGCACCGAAAGATCCGAACAGGCATATCCTTAGATATCAGATCTTAAGAGCGCAGAGAGCGCCGATCGAACAGCAGATTGAGGCTCTGGAGGAATTTAAAAAGGCAGAATATATTGAAGAGTGGGCTTATGAACTGGCGAAGCTTTATCGCGAAGCAGGTATGATGACAGAATGTCTGGAAGAGTGTGATGATCTGATCCTCTGGTTCAGCGAGGGTAAGTATGTTTATAAGGCAATGGAACTGAAGATGCAGTATAAGCCATTGTCACCATCGCAGCAGCAGAAATATGATCACAGATATGAGAAGCTTTCTTCAGAGACAGAAGAAATACCGGATCTGGCTTCCTATTTAGGAGAAGACGAGGAAAAAGATTCTGCGTCAGAAGGAGCTGAAGCACTTGGAGATACAAGATCAATCGGGCTGACAGAACAGCCGGTGATGGAGAACGACAGTACTTCCGATGTGATTGACACGGATGCGGTTACTTTGGAAGCGGCAGAAGAGCCGGATGCCGAAGTAGAAAATCCGGAAGAAGCAGGAGTAGAAACAGCAGAAGTTATAGAAGTTTCCGAGGATGAGTCAGAAGTTCAGCCGGCAACGGTAGAGACAAGTGGAGATAAGAGAACACTTAGCAAAGATACTGCTTCCATACCGATTGTCGGTAAGAATCCGGTAAAACCAGTCAAGAAGAAACTTGGAGATACGATGCGGTTAGATGAAGCTCTGCAGCAATTACTCAATCCGAAACCGGAAGTTCAGGCAGAACCGGGAGAAGAAGTCGAACCGGATATGACAGATCTGGAAGAGGATATTGCAGCAATTGAGGATGTAGAAGATCTTGAGATCGTGAATCAACTGACAGAAGAGAAGAAAGCTGAGGAAGCCAATAAAGAACGAGTAGTTCCATCAGGGATGAAAGAACTGATACCGGAACCGGAGACAGAAGAAGAACTTATAGAACAGGCAGTGGAGGAGACTTCAGAAGATGTCCCAGAAGATGCAGTTACTATAGAAGCAGGAGAAGCAGAACCGGAAGAAGTTCTTGAAGTAGAAGAGGCAGAACCGGAAGAGGAAGAAATCCTTGAAGCAGGAGAAGCAGAACCGGAAGAGGAAGAAATCCTTGAAGCAGAAGAAGCAGAACCGGAAG
>NZ_JAJCNG010000029.1:0-35472 GCF_020561005.1 Mediterraneibacter sp. 210702-DFI.3.120
GTAGAGCATTCGGCTGTTAACCGAAGTGTCGTTGGTTCAAGTCCAACAGGGGGAGCTTGAAGATCTTGCAGAAATGTAAGATCTTTTTATTCTCTGATTATCGGATCAGGAGTAGGAAACTAAGAAGTTCGATTTGTCGAATTATTTGAAAAGTTTCAAAAATTAAAAAAATATCAAAAAAGTACTTGCCAAACGGTGATTTATATGATATGATTATAATCGCTGTTGAGGAAGTCGACAGACAAAGTATGGCCCCGTGGTCAAGCGGTTAAGACATCGCCCTTTCACGGCGGTAACACGGGTTCGATTCCCGTCGGGGTCATTTATGCCGATGTGGCTCAATTGGCAGAGCAGCTGATTTGTAATCAGCAGGTTATCGGTTCGAGTCCGATCATCGGCTTGTTCTTAGGAACAGAAATAATCAATTGGACCTTTAGCTCAGTTGGTTAGAGCAACCGGCTCATAACCGGTCGGTCCTGGGTTCGAGTCCCCGAAGGTCCATTTAGCTAGACTGCTTGGAAGTAGTAAGGGGCAGCGAGCTGACAATTAAATATTTGGCCCAGTGGCTCAGTTGGTTAGAGCGCCGCCCTGTCACGGCGGAGGTCGAGAGTTCGAGTCTCTTCTGGGTCGTTCAAGATGCGAGAGCATTTTGAGGAATGCCGCAGTGGCGGAACTGGCAGACGCCCGGGACTTAAAATCCCGTGGGTAGTGATACCCGTACCGGTTCGATTCCGGTCTGCGGCATTAGTTAAAAATGGGAGAAACGTTGAATTTACAGCGTTTCTCTTATTTTTTTGTTTTAAAATGTTTGAACACCTTTGAACACTTTATGATGAAATACCAAGATTCTGAAAAGCAAGCCTGTCATTCTTCCTCTTATTGACATTCCGCAAGTAATGCAATGTTGTAGCTGTCTCACTATGTCCCATTAAATAACTAAGGGTTGTAAGATTATTTCCGTCAAAAGCTGTTGAAGCATTGTAAAAGCGGATTTTATGACTGGAATGATAAGGAACACCGGCTTCTTTGCAATATTTCTTCAAACGGCGATTAAAGCTGTCTGTTGTCATAATCTCGCCGTTGGGTTCAAAGACATATATTCCATTTGGATTTAATTCCTTTGCTTTGTGAAGAATTTTAAGTGCTTCGTCTGTAAGGAACTGTTTACGGAATCCATGAGAAGTATTTCCTTTCATTTGATTTACTACTTTTACTTTTCGGCTTGAGAATGTTAAATCATCATTCAATGTACGTTCACAGGTCGCCTGTCTGTGAAGATATACAAGCCTGTTATTGTAGTCAATATCTTCCCAACGGATAGCTTTTGTTTCTCCAACACGGATAAAGAGATAGAAAGATAACTGTATTGCAAGAGAATATGGTTCTATGATACACCGAAGATAATTTAATAACTTATGCGTATCATCACGGGAAAATACATTGTCACTTTGTACTTCTACTGGCTTATAGGTAAACTGTTTGAAATTCACATCAGAGACAGGATTATGTGATATAATTTCTTCTTCAATCGCATAACTCATGATTCCATTCAAAACAGAACGGGCATTACTGACTCGCTTGTGAGTGAACTGTCGGTCTTTTGTAGCTTCTCTGAAAAAGCGGATAAGCGTGATTGGTTTGATTTCGCCTATCTTCATTTTAACAAGTTCTGTATCTTTGAAAAATCTATTCCATTCAGATACATATTCTTGAATTGTCTTTGCTTTTACGGAAGTATAGTCTCTTTTATACAAAAGCCATTCAGCGTATAATTCTTCCAGTGTGACATTCTGACGGTTTTCAGCTTTCTGCTTTTCGATATAAAATCTGATGATTTCTTTTTCAAGGTTCTCTTTACTCTTCCTCTTGACAGGACGGCGTTTGTTAGGTTTGGTTTCATCGGGTAAATAAGTACGCCAGCTTTTTTCTGATTCCGAGTAATAAATTTCATATTTGTGATTCTCCAAGATTTTTTTATTTGCCATAATTTTAAAATCTTTGAAGACTTCATCTGTGGTCATGTTAGCACAGGTGGCTAACGTATTCAATAATGTTATATCTGAAAACGTAACGGGATTATCCATAAGATTCCCCCTTTACGCAAGGATTTTCTTTTTTAATTTTGATGTAGATAACACTGCTGTCCTTTAAGCATGAACCAGTAGATAAGAAAGCGTTGGTATCGTAAATTTGCCTTGTGTATTCTTTCTGAAAGACGATATTTTCTTTTTGTAAGTCATGTAAAATGTCTTCGGTCAGCATAACTTTTGTTTCGTGTGGAACTTTCAGATTTTGAGATTTGAAAAAGGCTTTTTTCTTATGTTCTTTCAAATCAAGGTCTTTTCCAAAATACTTGCTAAGATAACGACCTCTGTTTTCTTTGCTGTCTACATCAATGCGATTGATTTTAATAAATCCATGTGACCATAAATTCTGTAATTTTTCTTTTGCTATATACGGAAAATCAAAGAAAATAACATGATAATGGATTGCTCCACGCTTCTGTTTCTCCCACGTTGCAAGGTATTTTAATAACTGGGTTTTGGTATGGTACAAATAATAATTTAATCGCTGGATAAAATACTTAAATTCTCGGTTAGTTATCAGGATTTCTTGAATGTTTTCTTTAAATGTCAGCGTTACAAATTTTGTTTTGTTATCAAAGTTGCAGTCAACAATACGGGCAATATCCCAACGAGCCTGTTCGTAATGCTTCTGCTTGCGTTTTAAACTGTCATATTGCTTATGAGCTGACATTTCATCAAATTTTTTTCGGTTACTTGTGTCTGTTAAATCTGCCTTTTCTTTCGAGTGAATAAAAATAGGGTTTTCGTAAATATATACTTCTTTTGTAGTAGGAGTTTCAATGATTTTCGTATTGTATGCAAAACACTCTTTTGTTTTGCTCACGAATCTCACCTCATATCCCAATTTTTGTAATGAATGTTCCGATTGTTTTCGGAAGATGTTGTTTTATATATCAAGTATAGAGATCAGCCAGTTCAGCACCTATGACGTTGTCCGGCACTGACTGGCTGACATAGTAGGGAAATTATTTCATTCCCACTTTTCTGATATTGGAAGCTTCTGCTTTGACAGAAAGACGTCCATTATAGAGACTAGCCCAAGTATGTAATCCATCAAATGAGACTGGAATCTGCCCTTTTTGTTCAAGTTCTTCGTTGGTAACAATCGCTGTGTTAGCTTTAATGCCTACTTTGACTTTTTCAAACTTTAATTTTGGAAGAAGAACTGTATAGTAGAATCCTAATTTTTCTTTTGTAGAAAAGTCTACCCAGTCAGAAACTTCTACTAACTGAAATTCCTCTTGCAGTTTGTCTGGATTTAAAATAAAGTCATTTCCTCTAATCATCGTTTCACCTCCTTATAGATATCTGATTATCAGATATTAAGATAATCTTATGATAAAACAAGCATTGCAGAATGTCAATAGAAAATATCTGAATATCCGATAAAAAGATTGACAGAGAAAATTTGATGAAATATAATGTGCTTATAAAGGAGGTTCGCTATGAATAAAATAAAAGAATTGCGGAAAGAAAAGAATATAACCGTTGCGGAACTTGCAAAAGAATTAGGCATTTCACAAAGTATGCTTACGAACTATGAAAATGGAAACGGAACGCCGAGAGATGAATCTATATGGGAAAAATTATCACAGATATTCGGCGTGAGTAAAAGCCACGTTATGGGATTAACTACGGATATTGAAACAGCAAATAAGACAAAACAGTTGAAAGTGGTTGTGGATACATCTCAGCCGATCTCAATACAACCGAAGAATCAGACAGACCTTGATGTATTGATAAAACTGGATTTGATAGACAGTGAAGACATGGAAGAAGTGTCAGAATTTCTTGATAAACTGTTGGCACAGGAGAAATATGAGGGACGGAGAGAATCAAACGTTAAATATGTCGTTGAGTAGAAAATGCTTCTCAGCCGACCACTTGCCCAGTCGACCCGCCGCCCTGTTAGGAACTGTCGCACTGGGCATCCTTGCGGAACGTTAGTTTGCGAAAATACGAACAAAAGAATATAAGGAGAGGGAATAGCCGATACTACTTCAAAAGCAGTAATAGAGTGCTATTCCTTTTTATTATATTCAATGGTTACAGTTCGGAACGGCTTGCTATTATTGTGCAAGTAATAAGTTGGATAATAGAGGTTGATTTCCAAGGTGGTAGGTGTACCGTTAATTTTGTTATGTTCGTTTTCAATGTCTTTGATTACTCCATCAATTCCCCAACATTTGTAAACAATTACAGTCAATTCAGTATTTCTGGTATCTGCACTGCTAAAGGACATGCTGTTAGTAATATGGTAGTCCGGCAGTCTGAGATAATTGTAGAGAATGGTCAGTAAACAGAGTATTGTGATTGGTGCTATAATTTTCTTTTTCATGTACATACCTCTTTCGTGTTATTTGTACAGGGATGACTATATAGTACCTCACTATATAGTGAATTACTACATAAAGATTTAATAAATATACTTTATGTAGAGGTGCAGAACATGAACTATGGACATTTAGAATTAAGGATAGAAGAACTGTTACAAGAAAAAGGTATCAGTAAGAATACGATTTGTAAGGAACTTGACATACCGAGGTCAAATTTCAATAGATATTGCAGAAATGAATTTCAAAGACTGGATGCAAATTTAATCTGTAAACTATGCAACTATTTTGAATGTGAAATTGGTGAGTTAATTCGATATGTAAAAGAATAAAGTGATAATGGGTATGCGGAAATAAAAAATATTCGCATACCTTTTTAATTGAATATTTTATAAAATGGAATTATACTGTGTATAACATGAAACAGACAAATCGGTGTTTGAAAGGATGATGATATGATGGATAAATTAAAAAAGAACATGGTTTTCTACCTACTGTTGCTGATAGATTTTTATATCGTTCCTTGGTTTATAAAAAACACAGGAAGTGCAATGATTGTTATGTTAGTAATTATTCCTCTAATATGTTTAATAACCTCTGTTTTTTATGGGATTAGGAATGGTTTTAACTTCTGGTATATTTTGATTGTAGCAATAATGTTTGCGCCATCTATATTTATATTTTATAACTCAAGTGCATGGGTTTATGTAGTTGGATATGCTGTTATTGCATTATTGGGAAATTTAATAGCATTGCCATTAGGAAAAAGATAACTTCCTGTTTGTATGCAACAAACGTTTGAACACTTTTTGAACACCGCAACCGTGATGAAGTCTTCAAAGCCCCTTTCTATCAGTATTTGAGATTAAGTAAAACGGTTCGATTCCGGTCTGCGGCATTATTTTTTCTCTGAGATTTTTGTGAAGTCAATATTTGCAAGAATCTCAGAGTTTTTTGTTTTATGCATTCCATTTGGAGGCAAGGATATTATTCAAAAAATAACGGCATTGCATCTCATCTTACGAGATATAATGCCGTTATTTTAAAGTCTTCACACTTTTCATTAAAAAGTGGACCTGGCGGGAATCGAACCCGCGTCCAAAAACCTGTCCCATGTACTTCTACTATCATAGTCAGTTATTTGACATTCCCTCTGCCGTACGAAAACTAACATCCTTACGGGTTTAGTAGCTTCATAATACGCCTGACAGCTCAAAGCTTTGCCGTCATCGTTTCTCACATAGTCGGTGCCAGATTCCTAAAGTGTGAGTGCTTCAGGGCTGACATGCAGCATTTAGGCTGCAGCTAATTCGAAATTATCGTTAGCGTTTAATTTTAAGTTTGCGATTTAACGCATCAGCCTACGGATAGCTTCTCCATCTTCGAGATCCCTGTCGAAACCAGTACAAGCCCTGATCAGGGTAGAGTAATAAATACTCTCTACTGTAACAGACACATTCTCTTGTGTGCTGTACATACTAATATAGTAAAAAGAAATATAAATGTCAAGTGATTATTGCGTTAAAAGAAGTGAAAAAGCAGTAAAAATTTAGCATTTTTAATGTCATTTCACATATTTTTTATAAAGATAATTACTGTCAGACAGGGAAGAATGTGTTAATATAATAATATGAGTAATTATAAATCTTAACAAGAAAATTCGGAAAAAGGAGAGGTTTCTTATGCCAACAACATACGCACATTATAAATTCGGAAAAGAGGTGCTCAGCGCACTTCCAAGACCCCTTCAGAATTCTATAGAAGCGCATAGAGAGTTGTTTGATATTGGGTTACATGGACCGGATATTTTATTTTATTATAATGCATTAAAGAAAGATCCGGTGAATGAACAGGGGCATACACTTCATGAACAATTTGCCGATGAGTTTTTCCATCATGCTGTTGAAGTGATTGAGAAAGCAAAAGATCCGGCAGCGGCGCGTGCATATATTTATGGATTTATCTGTCATTTTGCTTTAGACAGTGAATGCCATCCTTATGTTGAAAAAATTATGCAGGTCGGAAGAGTTTCACACAATGAGATTGAGATGGAACTGGATCGAATGATGCTGACGGAAGATTATCATGATCCTTTGCGCTATCTGACAGCAAAGCACATTCAGCCGAAGATGGAGTATGCGGAAGTGATCGCACCATTTTTCAAAGATGTAACAGCCGAGCAGATCTATAAGGCATTAAAAGGGATGGTTTTTTATCATAAGCTGTTTCTGGCACCGACATCTGGAAAGCGAAAAGCGTTGTTTCTTGGGATGAAGGCAGTGGGGAAATACGATTCATTGCATGACATAGTGATGAGTGTAAAGCCAGATCCGTTATGTCAGAAATATTGTAAGGTTTTGAAACGGCAATATTCAGGTGCAGTGCCGTTAGCTGCGAGTTTGATCGTACAGTATCAGAAGAAATTATTCCAGGATACACCGCTTCCGGAACGTTTTCATGAAACATTTGGTGCAGGAGAAGAGTGGGAGAAACTGCGCCTGTAGAGAATCGAAGAAAAGAGCAACAGACTGCTTGCCAGGAGAGATGCAGAAGAAGAGAAAAAGAGTCAGGAGAATGTAGATGAAGGAATTCGTTAAAGTGCAGGATATCACGAAAACTTATAAAATGGGTGAAGTTGAGATTCATGCAGTGGATCACATCAGCTTTTCGATTGAGCAGGGAGAACTTGTTGTAATCGTTGGACCAAGTGGTGCAGGTAAGACAACTGTGCTTAATATTCTCGGCGGAATGGATACGGCAACAAGCGGGAAGCTGTATGTAGATGGAAAAGATATTACAGCTTATAATTCCAAACAGCTGACAGGATACCGCAGAGATGACATCGGATTTGTTTTTCAGTTTTATAATCTTGTGCCGAATCTGACCGCATTGGAAAATGTTGAGCTTGCATTGCAGATCAGTAAGGATCCGTTGGACGCACAGGCAGTTTTGGAGGAAGTTGGTCTGGGGGAACGGAAGAATAATTTTCCGGCACAGCTTTCCGGCGGTGAGCAGCAGCGAGTTTCAATCGCGAGAGCATTAGCGAAGAACCCAAAGCTTTTGCTTTGTGATGAGCCAACAGGTGCATTGGATTACAATACAGGAAAATCAATTTTGAAATTACTTCAGAATATGTGTAGAGAAAAGGGAATGACAGTTATTATCATTACACATAATCAGGCACTTGCGCCGATGGCAGATCGATTGATTCATATAAAAAATGGACAGGTAGCAAGAATAGAATCTAATGAGAATCCGACTTCGATTGATGAAATTGAATGGTAGGGGATGTGGATGAAGAAAGCATTACGAAAAAACTTTTATATGGAGATCCGTCATAGCCTTGGACGTTTTTTATCCATTTTCTTTATTGTTGCGATAGGATGTGCATTCTTTTCCGGAATCCGTGCATCAGAGCCGGATATGAGATATTCAGGAGATGCATATTTCGATGAGAAGAACCTGATGGATATTCAGGTAATGAGTACAATGGGACTGACAGAAGATGATCTGGATGCAATTCGTGCTGTGGATGGTGTATTGGATGCAGAAGGAAGCTATGCAACAGATGTACTTTGTACGATTCGGGGAAACCAGGTAGCAGTTCATGTTATGGCGCTCCAGGATAAGATGAATCAAGTTCAGTTAGAAGATGGCAGGCTTCCGGAAAAGGAAAATGAATGTGTAATAGATGCAGATTATCTGGATGGAAAAAATCTGAAGATTGGGGATAAGATCACATTATCGAGTGGGACTTCGGATTCTTTAGAAGATACACTTAAGACAGATACATTTACCATTGTTGGTACGGTCAGCAGTCCGGAGTATATTGCATTTCACAGAGGCAGTACAACAATCGGAAATGGAAGTGTCAGTGCCTTTCTTTGCGTTCCGGAGAAAGCATTTTCATTAGATGTGTATACAGAGATTACAGTGCAGATTGAAGGTGCAAAGGAAGCAACTGTATTTACGAAAGAATATGAAGAACATGTGGATTCTGTGCTGAAAAAGGTTCAGGCAATTAAAGCGGAAAGAGAACAGGCCAGATATGATGAGATTACTTCGACAGCGCAAGAAAAAGTGGATGAAGCACAAGAAGAGTTAGCTCAGGCAGAGCAGGATCTGGCGGATGGAAAAAAAGAGGCAGAAGAAGAACTTGCAAGTGCAAGAGAGAAACTTGATGCAGCGCAGAAAGAGCTTGAACGAGGAAGAAATCAGCTGGCAGCTTCGAAGCTTGAACTGGAGCAGTCGAGAAATCTTCTGATATCAAAACAAAAAGAGCTGGATCAGTCCAAAGCACAAGTTGAGCAGGGTGCACAGGAACTTAGCGAAAAACAGATTGCACTTACAACATTAAGAAATCAGCTGGCACAACTGAAAGAGCAGGAAGAAAGTCTGGAAGATCAGAGACAAGAACTTTTAGCGCAACAGACACAGATGCAGCAAAAGAAAGACGAGCTTCTGAAAGCAAAGGAAGAATTGCAGCAACAGGCAGAAGACTATCAGTCTGCGTATCAGCAGATTTATCAGCCGTTGAAAAAGTCTTATGAAGAACTAAATACACAGTATGAACTTCTTTTACAGAACTATGAGGCACTGAAAGAAGAATACGACCGGAAGCAGGAAGCAGGAGAAGAAGATCCGGAATTAAAGGCTCAGTTAGAACAGTTGGAAGCTGAAAAAACAGCAATGGAAGAGAAGTTGACTGAATTGAAAGCAAATCTGGATAAAATGGAACTGGAGGCGAAAGCTGCCGAAGCGGAGATTCAGAAAAACCAGACAAAGATCGAAGCCGGATTGACGCAGATTAACGAAGGGCTTCCAGCAGTTGAAGCCGGGATAGCTCAGATTGAAGAAGGTATTCCGGTATTGCAGGATAATATACAGAAACTGACGGATGTGTTGACACAGGGAGATGCTGCAATCCTTACCGCAAGTCGGCAGATAGATCAGGCAAAGGCGCAGATTACATCCGGTCAGCAGCAGATTGACAGCGGATGGCAGCAGATCAGTGAGGGACAGAAGAAGATTGAGGAGGCACAGCAGCAGTTAAGCAGCGGAACAAAGGAGCTGGAAGACGGTTGGGCAGTGTATGAGGAAGGTCGTATAGAAGCTCAGAAGAAGATTGAAGATGGAGAGCGGCAGATTACAGAAGCAAGAGAAGAGCTTGCGAAAGCACAGCAGAAGATTGATGATCTTGAAAAGCCAAAGTGGTATGTTTATGATCGGAACAATCTGACAGAATACAGTGGATACGGAGATAATGCAGACCGTATGCGGGCAATCGGTAAAGTGTTCCCACTCATTTTCTTCCTTGTTGCAGCATTGATCAGTCTGACAACAATGACACGAATGGTAGAGGAGGAGAGAACGCAGATCGGTACTTTGAAGGCTCTCGGATATGGAAATGCTTCAATTGTTGGAAAATATCTCTGGTATGCGATCCTTGCGACATTAACCGGTGGTGTTTTCGGAATTCTGATTGGAGAAAAGATAATTCCATATATCATTATCACTGCATATAAGATCCTGTATCGTCATATGCATGATGTTGTGATCCCGTATAATTTGTATTATGCTGTAACAGCATGTGCAGCGGCACTTGCATGTACAGTAATCGCAACACTGTTCTCCTGTATGAAAGAATTACGAGAGCAGGCAGCAGAATTGATGCGCCCGCCGACACCAAAACAGGGAAAACGAGTATTTCTGGAACGAGTTCCGTTTATCTGGAAAAATCTGAATTTTACATGGAAATCGACCGTGCGTAATCTGGTGCGGTATAAAAAACGCTTCTTCATGACAGTATTTGGAATTGGCGGTTGTATGGGCATGATGTTGTTTGGTTTTGGATTAAAAGATTCTATTTCAGCAATCGTTCCGCTTCAATACGAACAGATTCAGCTTTATGATGGAGACGTTATTTTAAAGGAAGATGTGACAGAAGAAGAGAGAATTGAGGTTCAGAAAGAACTGGATACGGATAAGAAGGTATCAGTGACTGCAGAAAATCTTTTGAAAAATATTGAAGTCAGTTCAGGAGAGTCTTCTCAGGAAGTTTATTTAGATGTACCAAAAGATGTGGAAGCATTCAAAAAGTTTGTCGTGATTCGGGATCGGAAGACAAAAGAAATTTATTCATTGGATGATAAAGGAGCAATCCTGACTGAAAAAGTAGCGAAACTGCTGGAAGTCAATGTCGGTGATAAATTAACGATTGATACAGATGATGGAGAGAAAACAGTCTTGATCAGCGCAATTTGTGAGAACTATATGGGACATTATCTCTATATGACATCTGAAGTCTATGAAAAGACATTCGGTGAGGCTCCGGCCTATAATTCAATTTATTATAGAACTCAGGACCGTACAACAGAGGAGGCAAAGGATGTCGGCGAAAATGTAATGAAGTGTGATGGAACACTTAGCATCAGCTATACGACAAGCCTGAAAAAGCAGGTGGATCATATGTTGGAGAGTCTGGACATTGTGATTATTGTATTGATTATTTCAGCAGGAATGCTGGCATTTGTAGTGCTGTATAATCTGAATAATATTAACATTACAGAGCGCAAGAGAGAACTGGCAACATTAAAGGTACTTGGATTTTATGACAAGGAAGTTTCTTCTTATGTTTACAGAGAGAATATCCTGCTGACCTTGATTGGGGCACTGGCGGGATTGTTGATCGGAAAAATTCTGCACCGCTTTATTGTTGAGACAGTGGAGATTGATTCGGTTATGTTTGGACGAAATATCGATCCACCAAGTTTCCTGTATGCCTTTCTTCTGACAGTGGCTTTTTCATTGTTTGTCAATGGAGTGATGTATTTTAAGTTAAAGAAGATTAACATGGTTGAATCACTCAAGAGTGTAGAATAAGACAGATTTGTCAGGAAATATAATAACGAACATAATAATGGATTGCAGAGAAGCTGCATGGAACATAGATACAATTGTGAAATGTTCCATGACAGCTTCTTTGTTGTTGTCGGCCGCATATAGCGTAAGCTATCATGAACAGTAACTTTTTGTTAAAAAGCACTTGAAATATACCTGTAGGGGGTATATATTAATAATTAGAAAATATACCCCCAGGGGGTTATGTGACAGGAGGAATACAATGGAAGAAAAGAAAGTCTGTCCGGGATGTTGTCACAAGACAAAGAACCGCCCGGAAAAAGAATATAAAGATCTGATGAATCGTCTGAGTAGAATTGAAGGACAAGTCAGGGGAGTTCGAAGGATGGTTGAAGAAGGCGCGTATTGCCCGGATATTCTGATTCAGGTATCTGCGGTGAATGCGGCTCTGAATAGTTTCAATAAAGTGCTTTTGGCAAACCATATCCGGACATGTGTGGCAGATGATATCCGGGATGGAAAAGATGAAACGATTGACGAGCTCGTGACGACACTTCAGAAATTGATGCGATAAAAGATCTGAAGAGAAATCCGGCACAAAAAGTCCGGATCACAACTTGAAGGAGGAGTAAGATGGAACAATATAATGTGACGGGAATGAGTTGTGCAGCCTGCAGTGCCCGTGTTGAGAAGGCAGTTGGGAAAGTCCCCGGAGTTGAGAACTGTTCAGTCAGTCTTCTGACGAATTCCATGGGAGTGGAAGGCACAGCAACAGTAGATGCGGTCATTGCGGCTGTTGAGGAAGCTGGATATGGGGCAACGTTGAAATCTGCAAAGAATGAAGGGCATGGGATGAATCAAAGTGAGCAGAACTGTGCGGAAGATGCGTTGAAAGACAGGGAGACACCGAAGATGAAAAGGCGTCTGATCGCTTCTTTGTGTTTTTTGATTCCGCTCATGTATCTGTCAATGGGGCATATGATGTGGGGCTGGCCACTTCCGGTATTTCTGGAAGGGAATCATGTGGCGATGGGGCTGGCGCAGCTCCTGTTAACGACAATCGTTATGGTGATCAATCAGAAGTTTTTTATCAGTGGATGGAAAGGCATGATCCATAGAGCACCAAATATGGATACGCTGGTTGCACTTGGTGCAGGTGCATCTTATGGATATAGCGTGTATGCATTATTCGCTATGACAGCAGCGCAGACGGCAGGCGATATGGATCATGTGATGGAGTTGATGCATGAATTTTATTTTGAATCAGCAGCAATGATTTTAACGTTGATCACAGTCGGAAAGATGCTTGAAGCGCATTCAAAGGGAAAGACAACAGATGCATTAAAGAGTCTCATGAAGCTGGCACCAAAGACAGCAACGCTCCTGCGCGATGGAAAAGAACAGGAAGTTTCCATCGATCAGGTGAGAAGAGGAGATCAGTTTGTTGTAAGACCGGGGGAGAATATTCCGGTGGATGGAATTGTTCTGGAAGGAAACAGTGCAGTAAATGAAGCTGCACTGACCGGAGAGAGTATACCGGTAGATAAAGCAGAAGGGGATAAAGTGTCTGCGGCTACAATGAATCAGTCAGGTTTTCTGCGCTGCGAGGCGACAAGAGTTGGCGAGGATACGACATTATCACAGATTATTCAGATGGTAAGTGATGCGGCAGCAACAAAAGCGCCAATTGCCAAAGTGGCAGATAAAGTTTCAGGAGTATTTGTTCCGGCAGTTATTTCTATTGCAATTATCACAATGATCGTATGGCTGCTTGTCGGAGAGTCTGTTGGATTTGCACTTGCAAGGGGAATTTCTGTTCTGGTGATCAGCTGCCCGTGTGCATTAGGTCTGGCCACTCCGGTTGCAATTATGGTTGGAAATGGGATGGGCGCGAAGAATGGAATCATGTTTAAGACAGCTGTTTCGCTGGAAGAGACAGGAAAGACGGAGATTGTTGCACTTGATAAGACAGGAACGATCACAAGTGGAGAACCGAAGGTGACGGATCTGCTCCCTGCGGACGGAATGACAGAACATGAATTATTATTTTTTGCAAATGCATTGGAGAAGAAAAGTGAGCATCCGCTTGCCCGGGCAATTCTTGCAAAGGCAGAAGAAAATGGGGAAGCAGAGCAGAAAAGTGAAATCACACAGTTTCAGGCAGTTCCGGGAAATGGTCTGTCAGGAAAACTTGGAGAGGACTGGCTGTACGGAGGCAATTTTAAATTCATTTCAGACAAAATGAAGATTTCTGCCAGCATAAAAGAACAGGCGGAACGGTTGGCACAGCAAGGAAAGACACCGCTGTTCTTTGGAAGGAATGAGCAGTTCCTTGGCATGATCGCAGTTGCGGATGTGATCAAGGAAGATAGTCCACAGGCAGTGAAAGAACTTCAGAATATGGGAATCCATGTTGTTATGCTGACCGGAGATAATGAGCGCACAGCGAAGGCAATTGGTGAGCAGGCAGGTGTGGATGAAGTGATCGCAGGTGTTCTTCCGGAAGGAAAAGAACAGGTGATCCGCAAGCTGAAAGAAAAAGGAAAGGTTGCGATGGTAGGTGACGGTATCAATGACGCACCGGCACTGACCAGGGCAGATATGGGAATTGCCATTGGAGCGGGGACAGATATTGCAATCGATGCAGCGGATGTTGTGCTGATGAAGAGCCGGTTAAGTGACGTGCCGGCGGCAATCCGTATGAGCCGTGCAACACTGCGTAACATTCATGAGAATCTGTTCTGGGCATTTTTCTATAATGCGATAGGAATTCCACTGGCAGCAGGAATCTGGATCCCGGTCTTTGGTTGGAAATTAAATCCGATGTTCGGAGCAGCGGCAATGAGCCTGTCCAGTTTCTGTGTAGTAACAAATGCATTGAGACTGAATCTGTTTAAAATGTACGATGCCAGCAAAGACAGAAAAAGAAAGATGAAAAAGGTAGAAACAGCAGAAAATACTGTTTCAGATATTGTCTTAGCAGACAAAAATGAGTCAGAAAACAAGGAGGAGACAAAGATGACAAAGACAATGAAAATCGAAGGAATGATGTGTGGACATTGCGAGGCGGCTGTGAAGAAAGCTCTCGAGGCACTTGAGCAGGTTGATACAGCAGAAGTCAGCCATGAGGCCGGAACAGCAGTTGTAACACTGAATTCCGAAATCAGTAATGAAATGCTGAAAAAGACAGTCGAAGACAAAGATTATACAGTAACAGCGATCGAGGATTAATAAGCAAAGAAGAGATCCCCTGCGGAAATGAAAGATTCTGCAGGGGACCTCTTGGATTAATCCTTGTATACAATCTTTCCATCACAGATTGTATATTTTACTTTTCCATACAATTCCCATCCGGTAAATGGAGAATTAGAAGACTTAGAAGCATAAGTCTCAGGAGTCCATTTCTCATTCGGATCAAACAGTACAAGATCAGCTGATTTTCCTTCTGCGACAGAACCGCACGGAAGGTGATACAGGCTGGCAGGATTGATCGTCATCTTCTCAATCAGCTGGCTTAATGTCAGGTGTCCCGGACGTACAAGGGAAGTGATTCCGAGAGCAAGGGAAGTCTCAAGACCAATAATACCGCTTGGTGTTTGTGTGATAGGACGGGATTTCTCTTCCGTACTGTGTGGCGCGTGGTCTGTAGCAATCAGATCGATCGTACCGTCTTTGAGACCTTCGATGATAGCAAGGCGGTCATTTTCTGTACGAAGCGGTGGGTTCATCTTGGCAAGTGCGCCGTATTTTAATACAGCTTCATCTGTCAAAGTGAAATGATGCGGAGTTGCCTCTGCATGCAGATTTGCTCCCATAGCTTTAAAGGTACGTACCAGTTCAACGGACTGTCCGGAGCTGATATGCTGGATCACGACCTGTGCACCGGAACGAAGCGCCAGCAGACAATCTCTGGCAACAAGAGATTCTTCAGCAATCGAAGGAGATCCGTAGATGCCCAGCGCATCAGATACAGGTCCGTGGTTGATTCCGTTTGTTTCAATAAATGCAGGATCTTCTTCATGAAGACTGATCGGAAGGTCAAGTGCCTTCGCCTCTTCCATGGCCTTATAGAGAAAGGCAGCATTCTTAAGAGGAATTCCGTCATCTGTGAATCCACAGGCACCGGCAGCGGCAAGTTCCTTCATAGAAGTCATCTCTTCACCCTTGAGTCCGTAGGAGACAGCAGCAGCCTGGAAAATATGGATGTCTTCCAAAGCCTCCCGTTCCATCAGTTCTTTGAGAACCGGAACAGAATCGATGACCGGTGAAGTATTTGCCATACAGATCACGGAAGTAAATCCACCGGCAGCAGCTGCAAGAGATCCGGTATGGAGATCTTCTTTATAAGTAAATCCGGGATCACGGAAATGAATGTGTGTGTCAACAAGTCCTGGAGAAATCATAAGTCCTGCAGCATCAAGCTCAGCCTCTCCATTTTCAGGTGTCAGAGTTCCGGCATCTGCGAGTGTCTGGATCAGACCGTCTGTGATGCGAAGGTCGACAAGACGTTCTGTATCAGATGCAGGATCAATTAGAAAACCATTTTTTATAAGCATAATTCATCCTCCTTTTGCTGTTAAGTATACCGTATTTTTGATAGAGATTCAAATTTATTAGAAAATGTGTTATCATAAGCATACCGTAATATGAAAAGAAAGAAGGCAGAAAGGTTGATCTTTGGATTTTACCGGATCAGGACAATCGTTCTGCGGAAAGAAGGAGTAAATGAAAGAATACGATTATCTGATTGTCGGAGCAGGTCTTTATGGAGCTGTCATGGCACATGAATTAAAGAAAAAAGGGAAGAAATGTCTTGTGATTGACCGAAGAGATCATATTGCAGGAAATATTTACTGTGAGGACATAGAAGGAATCCATGTACATAAATATGGTGCACATATTTTCCATACGTCTGATAAAAAGATATGGGATTACATGAATCAGTTCGCGGAATTTAATAATTACATCAATTCACCGGTAGCAGTTTATAAAGATGAACTTTATAACCTGCCATTTAATATGAATACATTCAGTAAGATGTGGAATATCCGTACACCGCAGGAAGCAAAAGAGATTATTGAAAAACAGCGCAAAGAGACAGGAATCACAGATCCACAGAATCTGGAGGAACAGGCACTTTTTCTTGGCGGAAGAGATATCTATGAGAAACTGATCAAGGGTTATACAGAGAAACAGTGGGGAAGAAAGTGTACAGAACTTCCGGCATTTATTATCAAACGTCTGCCATTCCGATTTGTTTACGATAATAACTATTTCAATGACAGATATCAGGGAATTCCGGTTGGCGGTTATACAGCAATCGTTGAGAAGATGCTGGAAGGGACAGAAGTTCGCACAGGGATTGATTTCTTTGAATTCAGAAAAGAGAATCCGGAGGTTGCAAAGAAGATTATTTTTACAGGAATGATCGATGAATATTTTGGATATCAGCTGGGAGCATTGGAGTATCGTTCTGTCAGATTTGAGACAGAAGTTCTTGATTGTGAGAACTATCAGGGAAATGCTGTTGTCAATTACACAGAGCGTGAAGTTCCGTATACAAGAATTATCGAGCATAAGCATTTTGAGTTTGGCAAGCAGGAGAAGACGGTTATTTCCAGAGAGTATTCATCAGAATGGAGTGTTGGCATGGAACCATACTATCCGGTAAATGATGAGAAGAATAATGCATTGTTTGAAGAATACAAGAAGCTTGCAGAAAAGGAAGAAAATGTAATCTTTGGCGGACGACTGGGAGATTATAAATATTATGACATGGATAAAGTTGTTGCCGCAGCTCTTGACAGACTGGAAGAATTCAATTAATATGAGAGTCACACTTCAGTCGTTCTGACTGAAGAATCAGGAAAGATTCTGAAGAGTAGTTCGTATCAGATTCTGATAATTTTCAATTGGACAAGTATTGTATCGTGTGCGGTGTGGGGCCGCACACGTTTAGATGACAGATTGCAGTAGAATTAAATATGGAAAAAATGTATGAAGTACTTCGCTTCGTGGAAAAAGGAACCGAATGCCAGCCAAGTATCGATTGCCTGCAGGGAGAACTTTTGATTTATTATCTGCGTGATAATACACAGTTAGATAAAGCGGTGTTATTTGAATGGTTCCGACAGATTGCCGGAGAAATAAGAAAGTATCAGCAGTCGAGACGTGGGCAGAATTATCGTTGTCTGACCCCATATAGTATTGTTGTGACAGAAGAAGGAGAATTGCTGCTTTTAAATCCGGATGCACAGGAAAATGAATTTGTTATGAAGAAGATGCAGCAGAAAGCGGTGAGAAGTCATTTTATCCGCCCGACAGCGTCAGGCAGCAAGAAAAATTGTTCCGTAGATTTGTTTGGATATGGTAAAATTTTGCAGTTTTTACTGGCATATACAGAGCAGATCCCAGAACTTAGCAGAAGTGAAGAACGCAGATTGGAGCGGATCATTGAACGTTGTACCGGTGGCGGAAGACGGCATTATGATAAGATCAGCCAGGTGATACGTGATCTTCCGGAGGAACGCGAGGAATGGAATTTGGAACAGAAAGTAAAACTTCGGAATGTCAAACTGGCGGTTCTTTTATTTGCTGCCGGGGCAGTAATTGCGGCAGCAGGAATTGGGATGAGCCGGGGAAGAGAAAGCAACAATATAGTTGGAAAAAGTGAAACGGCAGTGCAAGCTCAGAAAGCAGACGATGTAAAAACAATACCAGAAGAACATAGTGAAACTGAACAGGAAAGAAAAAAAGCATTGGAAGATATGAAATGGAAGAAAGAGATGGAGGAACGGGTTCAGGAGATTCTGGAATCGGTCAAAGCATGTGAAAAGAAGATAGAAGAAACGACGAAAGAAGAGAATAACGGGGAAAACAAGGAAGAAACAGAGCAAACGACAGAACAGCAAACAGAGGAAACTGCGGAAAAATCTGTAGAAGAGGAAATACAACAGGAAACGAAACAAGAAGTGATAAATGATCCGATTGTTCCGGAATAAGAAAAAAGTTTCCATAAAAGGGAGGATGCCGGGTAACCATTTACTGGTTCCCGGCATGTATTATGAAAAAGTTTATTCAAAGTTTTTTGTTTTTTCCTTTGATACTTATAGTATATGTGAGAGAAATGAAGAAAAAGTGATAAGAAGATGAAAGATTTTTAAATGATAAATGAACAAATTATGAACGACAGATGTAGTGGAAAATAACGGTTTAAAAAAGAATGGCAGTGTGGTATTCTACATCTAAAGAAAACTTCGGAAGTTACTGTTCACTCCCGTGTCAATCACTCCGCTGATTGACACGGAGGATGCGTGTTTTGACTTGAATGCATCTCGCCCCATCGCCAAAGGCGATTTAAAATGGCGAGATGCGTTGCTGGTCGCACATCGTGTGAACAGTAACCTTCGGAACAGGAGGTAACAGTTGAATATGACAAGACAGGAATTTATCCGAAAATTACAGGAGGCTTTGAATGGAAAGCTTGATGCCGCAACAATTCAGGATCATCTTAAGTTTTATGATGATTATATTATAGAAGAAATGAGAAAAGGAAAGAGCGAGCAGGAGGTCTTGGAACTGCTCGGAGATCCGTGGGCAATTGCGAAAACCATTGTAGATGCAAGTGATGGAACAGACGAAGAAGTGGTTTATGAGAACAGGAGTCCATTCAATAATTCGTACAACCAGACAACGCAGGCACAGAACAGCTATACTGGTTATGGACAGAAGGATGAATATGGAACAGAGCATTCTTATGGTTCCTATCATGAGTTCAGATTAGATACCTGGTGGAAGAAGGCTTTGCTGATTCTTGCAGTTGTATTTGTAGTTGTAGTAGTTGTGTCTGTTATAACAGGAATCATCAGTTTTCTGGCACCGGTTCTTGTTCCTCTTCTGATCATTATGATCGTGATCAGACTGATCGGTGGGAACCGACGATATTAGAAAAAGAAAAGTAAAAGACCGATGGGGGAGCCATCGGTCTTTTGAGGGGAGTATAAATAATTAATAAGGGGTTGTAGAAAATAATCTTTCTACATGAATCAGTATAATATATGCATTTGGAAAAAGCAAGCAAAATATTCAAAATATGGTTGAAACAAAATGCATAAAAAGACCTCCGTTTGGGATAATAAAGATTGTACTAAATAGTTACTGTCAGTTAATAAGAACAGTAACACCAAATAAGGAGGAAGTATCATGGCAAAAAATTATAGCAACACAAGTAAAAATTCCCAGAATGGATTCTATTCATCGAAGGAAGAAAATCAGAGTAAGAACAGAAATTCAACATCTAATTCAGGTTCGAATAAGAATTCCAATAAAAATTCTTATTCAAATAAGAGTAAGAACAGCACAAACTGCAATTCCAAAAATGCAGATGACTGCTATGGCGGAAAAGATGATTATGATGAGTCAGACAGATATTAACAGATATTGTGAGCAGTAACGAATAAGATTCTTATAAACAGTAACAAGGCAGAGAAGAAAGGCAATCGCACTTTACTCTGCCTTTCATTTATAGTAGAATTATGATGTAAGTGTCAAAAGTATGAATCGCTTATTTGTGCGAGCACAAACGCAATTTATACTTTTGACACTTACATCAAATTATAATACTGTAAAATAAGAATCAGTTAACAGTAATTAATAAGTACATAAAGATAATATGAGGTAGATATGGAAAGAATGGAATGGATTGCGCCGTGTCATTTCGGTCTTGAATCAGTATTAAAAAGGGAGATTCAGGATCTGGGATATGAGATTGCACAGGTGGAAGATGGAAGAGTTACCTTTTACGGAGGAGCAGATGCAGCGTGCAGAGCGAATGTATTTCTCCGTACAGCAGAACGTGTTCTGCTCAAGGCAGGAAGTTTTAAAGCAGTTACCTTTGATGAATTGTTTGAGAAGACAAAAGCAATTCCGTGGGAGAATTATATACCGAAGAACGGGAAGTTCTGGGTGGCGAAAGCTTCATCGGTAAAGAGTAAGCTGTTCAGCCCTTCGGACATTCAGTCAATTATGAAGAAAGCGATGGTAGATCGTCTTAGAAGCAGATATCATGTACAGTGGTTTCAGGAAGATGGAGCTTCTTATCCACTGAGAGTATTTTTGATGAAGGATATCGTTACGATCGGAATCGATACATCGGGAGATTCTCTTCATAAGAGAGGATACCGTCCGTCAGCCGGCAAGGCACCGATTTCTGAGACACTGGCAGCAGCACTGATTATGCTGACACCGTGGAGAAAAGAGCGTATCTTAGTGGATCCGTTTTGCGGAAGTGGAACATTTCCAATTGAGGCAGCAATGATGGCAGCAAATATTGCACCGGGAATGAATCGTTCTTTTACGGCTGAGAGCTGGGCGAATCTGATTGATAAGAAACTCTGGTATGAGGCCATTGATGAGGCGAATGATCTGATCGATGATCAGATTGAGACGGATATCCAGGGATATGATATTGATGGGGATGTTGTGCGGATGGCAAGACAGAATGCAGAGAATGCAGGTGTGGATCATCTGATCCATTTCCAGGAGAGACCGGTCAGTGCACTGAGTCATCCGAAGAAATATGGATTTATCATAACAAACCCGCCGTATGGAGAGCGTCTTGAGGAGAAAGAGGCACTTCCTGGTTTATATCGTGAATTTGGCGAGAGCTTTAGAAAACTTGACAGCTGGTCTGCATACATGATCACAAGTTATGAAGACGCAGAACGTTATTTCGGAAGAAAAGCAGATAAGAACCGTAAGATTTATAATGGTATGCTGAAAACATATTTCTATCAGTTCCAGGGACCAAAGCCACCGAGACCGAAGAAATAAGAAACGCTGTACCAGATTGTTGGTGAAAAAGAATAGAAGGTAGAAAGCAAAATGAAGAGAAGAATTGTATTTGCAACAGGAAATGAAAATAAGATGAAAGAGATCCGGATGATTCTTGCTGATCTTGGTATGGAGATCGTATCGATGCGTGAGGCAGGAGTCGATGAAGAAATTGTAGAAGACGGAATGAGCTTTGAAGAAAATGCAGAGATCAAGGCAAGAGCTGTATCACGAGTGCTGGTCAACGATATTGTTCTTGCAGATGATTCAGGTCTTGAGATTGACTATCTGGATAAGGCACCTGGAATTTATTCTGCGAGATTTGCCGGAGAGGATACTTCTTATGATATAAAGAACAGAATACTTCTGGACAGACTGGAAGGGGTTCCGGATGATGAGCGTACCGCAAGATTTGTCTGTGCGGTTGCAGCAGTATTTCCGGATGGAACAACAAGCGTAGTCCGTGAGACGATTGAAGGACAAATTGGACACGAGATTGTCGGTGCGAATGGATTCGGTTATGATCCAATCTTCTATGTTCCGGAATTCGGATGTACAACAGCGGAGATGACACCGGAGCAGAAAAATAAATTGAGCCACAGAGGAAAAGCACTTCGAGCAATAAAAATCCTGCTGGAAGAGAAATTGAACGAGGAAGAAGCATGAAAATTCTGATTGTCAGTGATACACACGGAAGACACCAGGCACTGGACCGCGCATTAGAAGAGGCTGGGAAAATTGATATGTTTATCCATCTTGGAGATGTAGAAGGTGGAGAAGACTATCTGGAGGCTGTCGTAGAGTGTGAGAAGTATATTATAAGAGGAAATAACGACTTTTTTACAGAACTTCCGAGAGAAGAGGAGTTTGAGATTGGTCCTTATCATGCATTTATTACCCATGGACATTATTATTATGTGTCCATGGGGATGGAAACTATCATAGAAGAGGGCAGATCAAGAGGAGCGGATCTCGTAATGTTTGGTCATACACATCGTCCTTTCTTTCTTCAGAAGGATGGAATGACAATTTTAAACCCGGGAAGTCTATCTTTTCCACGTCAGGAGGGAAGACGAGGCAGCTATATGATTATGGAAGTCGATGGGAATGGAAAATTGAGTTTTGAGCAAAAATATCTATAATTGTTCTAATTATCAGAAAATTAAAACAAAAGAAACAATTTGCACACTCTTCTTGCGAAAAACAGGTAAAAAAACAGTCGCAAAAAAGTAAAAAAACTTAAAAAAACCTGTTGACTTTCTGAGAAACATGCCATATAATATATCTTGTCGCTGCGGGAGATACGAAAGAAACACAAAGCCGCAGGGGCAAGGAAATAAAACTGATATCGGGGTGTGGCTCAGCTTGGCTAGAGCGCCTGGTTTGGGACCAGGAGGTCGCAGGTTCGAATCCTGTCACCCCGATCATCCTGCGGGTGTAGTTCAATGGTAGAACACCAGCCTTCCAAGCTGGATACGTGGGTTCGATTCCCATCACCCGCTTCTCGTTTGAAAACGAGAGGTTCTCATTAAGAGAAATGAGTCTGTAGCTCAGCTGGATAGAGCAACGGCCTTCTAAGCCGTAGGTCGAGGGTTCGAATCCCCCCAGGCTCGTTTTATGGTGGGTATGGTGCAGTTGGTTAGCGCGCCAGATTGTGGTTCTGGATATCGCCGGTTCGAGTCCGGCTATCCACCTTTTTCTTTAAATATTCCAACTGGCCGTGCAGTGTCAGATATGAAGTCTTCGATGGGCTATCGCCAAGCGGTAAGGCACAGGACTTTGACTCCTGCATTCGCTGGTTCGAATCCAGCTAGCCCAGTTATCCTGCTAGCAGGAAAGAAATAAAAATGAATAAGGGCGTGTAGCTCAGGTGGTAGAGCACTTGACTTTTAATCAAGTTGTCCGGGGTTCGAATCCCCGCACGCTCACTGGAACAAGCAAATTGCTTGTTCTATTTTTTTCTTAATCAATAATTGAATAAGAAATATGCGGATGTGGCGGAATTGGCAGACGCGCCAGATTTAGGTTCTGGTGTTTACGACGTGCAGGTTCAAGTCCTGTCATCCGCAGTAAATTTTTTCCCCGGAAGTGCTGATCAACATTGCACTTTCGGGATTTTTTCTATCTAAAAACCGGTATGAAAAAAGAAGCCGCACATTAAAGTGCAAGCTCCTTTTCTTTCTTTTCCCAATCAATAAACATCATAAAGAATGAAATTAATAACAAGAAGGAACATCCAAGAATTGCCTTTGTCTGGAACAGCTGAACTGCTGCATTACCGATCACTGCGCCGACAATAAAGCAGGCAATGATTCCGTAATACAGAAGACTTGTATCCAGAAAATGTCGTTCTTTTGTATGGAAATAGTGGTGCAGGTTCTCTGTTCCACTGCGCAGATTACCGATGCACATTGTAGTTGCGATTCCTTTGCCATGAATCTTGCGAAAACTTTCAACCTGAATTCCACAGGCAAAAGAAGTTAATGCATTGGCCGGAAGATTCAATGCTGTTGGGAAGAAACTGACTGCGATCAGGATTAGTGCTTCTGCCAGAACAGAAATCTGTCTCCAGTGAAGCAGATTTCCTGCCTTAGCCCGGACAACTTCAGCAAGAGCGATTCCAAGTGCAAAGGCGAGTACAGGGAAAAGGTATTTCATTGTGTTCTGGAAGTCTCCCTGAGAGAGATGTACCCCAAAGAGAAGCATGTTTCCAGTCTGTGCATTGGCAAATACTTCTCCACGCTCCATATAAGAGTAAGCATCCATGAATCCACCGGAAAGTGCAAGGATTGCTCCAAGCCGGATAGATTCAGAAATTTGAAATTTGTGTTTCATAGATATCACCTCATTTTCGTGTGTAGTACCTACTGTCATGATTGAATTACTGCTTTCTGGCGGAAAGCAGTAATAATAAGCCATCAATTATTATAAAAGTGACAGTAGTGGCTGTCAAGATTCTCCGGGTGAGAACTTTATATCAAAAAAGGTAGACAATATGTCGAAAAAAATCGAAAATTCACTTGCACCTCCGGAATAAGTGGTATATACTGGTCAAGAATGTTTGAAATTACAGTAATCTGCATTCAGGCATTGTGCAGATTTCTGTGTTGGCTTTTATTATTACTCGTATTCGATAGACAGATGGAGGTAAAAAACATGGTAGAAAAGAAAGTGAAGTTTATGTCAGCAGGGCAGATCATGACATTTTGCAACACTTGTCAGAAATTAAAATCAGACGTTGATGTAACTGATATGGCAAACAGAAATTATATCATCGATGGTAAATCCCTTATGGGGTTAATGTCTATTAAGCTGGGACTGCCAATGCGTGTAGTTGTGAATGGACAGGATGAAGAAGAGGCAAATGAATGTTTTTCTAACTATGAGTTTGAATAATCCTGCCGAGGCATTCTTGAATAAAAGAAGAGACGGTCAGTCTGTAAATGAAGTTTTGATACACATTTATAGAGTGACCGTTTTGTTGTTCACAATATTGACAAAACTATTTGGTATATTAAAAGGTAATTAAATGTAGAAGTGATCTGGTACACGCAAATATAAGTTAGGAGAAAAGAAGATGGAAAGAGCAAAAATATTAGTTGTGGATGACGAGAGCAGAATGAGAAAACTTGTGAAGGATTTTCTCACAAGAGAAGGGTATATAGTATTAGAAGCAGGAGATGGAATGGAAGCAATGGATCTTTTTTACGAAGATAAAGACATTGCCCTGATCATTTTAGATGTAATGATGCCGAAAATGGATGGCTGGCAGGTGTGCCGTGAGGTTCGAGAGACTTCTAAAGTGCCAATCATTATGCTGACAGCGCGTTCTGAGGAGAGAGATGAGCTGCAGGGATTTGAACTTGGTGTGGACGAATACATTTCTAAGCCATTCAGTCCAAAGATTCTTGTGGCAAGAGTAAATGCAATCCTTCGCAGAACTTTGGGAGCGGTCGGCAATGATTCGCTGGAGGCAGGCGGTATTACGATTGACAAGTCAGCACATATCGTGAAGATTGATGGAACACCGGTCGAACTTAGTTATAAAGAATTCGAATTGTTGACCTACTTTATAGAAAATCAGGGAATTGCGCTTTCCAGAGAGAAAATATTGAATAATGTATGGAATTATGATTATTTTGGTGATGCAAGAACAATTGATACACATGTGAAGAAACTGAGAAGTAAATTAGGCGATAAGGGCGAATATATCAAAACAATCTGGGGCATGGGATATAAGTTTGAAGTTCAGAGCGCGGAGAAATAAATCAGATGAAGAAAGCAAAAAGAGAACTGAAATATACGTTGAGCGGACAGATGACAGCTATTTTTGTTGGACTTCTAGTGTTTGTTCTGATGTTAGTTTTCATTGTTAATACGGGGTTTCTTGGACGATATTATATGTCTCATAAGCAGAAAGATCTGATTGAGATGTATGAGGAAATGAGTGAAGCAGTGAACAATGGAAATCTTGGAAATGAGGCAGTGCAGAAGAAACTTGTGGCGGAACTTGAAAAAACGAATATTGATGTCTGCGCGATGGATATTTCTGACGATGGAAAGGTTGTATTTACAAATGTAAAGGAAGAAGGTTTCCTGTACAAACAGATGCTCCGTATTTTCTTCCTGAAAGATGATGATCAGGAAAAGATTCTCAAGCATTCGGACGATTATGTGGTTCGTAAAATCCAGGATCCACAGAGCGGTACGGATTATCTGGAAATGTGGGGGTATTTAAGTGATAGTGTGTTTGTCACAATGCGAAGCCCATTGGACAGTATTCGTGAAAGTGCCAATCTTGCCAATCAGTTTCTGATTTATCTTGGAATTTTCGGAATGTTCTTTGGAGGAATCCTTGTATGGATTTTTTCACGAAGGATTACAAAACCAGTGTTGGAACTGGCAAGACTTTCCGAAGATATGGCAAATCTGAATTTTGATGCGAAGTATACGAGCGGCGGAAAGAATGAGATTGGTGTTCTGGGCGAGAATTTTAATAAAATGTCAGATCAGCTGGAAAAGACAATATCTGAATTGAAGACTGCGAATAATCAGCTGCAGCAGGACATTGAGCAGAAAGAGAAACTTGAAAATATGAGAAATGAATTTCTTGGAAATGTTTCCCATGAGCTGAAGACGCCGATCGCATTGATCCAGGGATATGCCGAAGGGTTAAAAGAAGGAATCAATGACGACCCGGAAAGTACAGAGTTTTACTGTGATGTCATTATTGATGAAGCAGGAAAGATGAACCGGATGGTCAAGAATCTGCTGACACTGAATCAGTTGGAATTCGGTACAGATGAAGTGGAATTTGAACGGTTTGATATTGTGAAGCTTGTGAAAGGTGTTATTGCAAGTTGTGATATTCTGATCCAACAGGTTAATGCGAATGTAGATTTTATTGCTGATGAGACAGCTTATGTCTGGGCAGATGAGTTTAAGACAGAACAGGTTGTACGGAATTATCTTACGAATGCGATTCATCATGTCGGAAATGAGAAGCGGATCGAAGTGAAGATCGTTTCAATGGATGGAAAAGTATGTGTTTCCGTCTTTAATAGTGGAAAACCGATTCCAGAAGAAGATGTACCAAAACTGTGGGATAAATTTTATAAAGTGGATAAAGCACATACACGTGAATATGGTGGAAATGGGATTGGACTTTCAATCGTTAAGGCAATCATGGAATCTTTCCATCAGGGGTACGGCGTGAAAAATTATGACAATGGAGTCGAATTTTGGTTTGAACTCGACGCAAAGTGTGGTAAAGTATAGAAAATAGATACTAGATAATAGATACTAGATTACAGATAAGAGGTAGGCTAATGATAGCAATAATTGATTATGATGCCGGTAATATCCGCAGTGTTGAGAAAGCATTGCTTGCACTTGGACAGGATGTTATAGTTACAGCGGACAGAGATGAGATCCTTCATGCAGATAAAGTGATTCTTCCGGGTGTCGGTGCATTTGGAGATGCTATGGAGAAATTAAAACAGTCAGGGCTTGATGAAGTAATCCGCGAGGTTACAGAAAAGGGAACACCATTTCTTGGAATTTGCCTTGGATTGCAGCTTTTATTTGAGCACAGCGATGAGGCTCCGGGTGTAGAAGGACTTGGAATTCTAAAGGGTGAGATCTTAAGGATACCTGATAAAGAAGGATATAAGATTCCCCATATGGGATGGAATTCCCTTCATTTAGAGAATGATGGAAGACTTTTTAAGGGAATCGCTGAGAATTCTTATGTATATTTTGTACATTCTTATTATCTGAAAGCAGAAGAGGAACAGATTGTCAAGGCATCAACAGAGTATACAACACATATCCATGCGTCTGTTGAGAAGGACAATATTTTCGCATGCCAGTTCCATCCGGAGAAGAGCAGTGATGTAGGACTGAAGATTCTGAAAAACTTTGTAGAGCTGTAGGAGGAGTGCGAGAATGTTTACAAAAAGAATTATCCCATGTCTGGATGTGAATGCCGGACGTGTTGTAAAAGGTGTGAATTTTGTTGATCTTCAGGATGCCGGAGACCCGGTGGAGATTGCAAAGGCATATGATAAGGCAGGAGCTGATGAACTTGTATTTCTGGATATCACAGCTTCTTCAGATGATAGAGGAACAGTTGTTGATATGGTACGAAAGGTTGCGGAATGTGTGTTTATTCCGTTTACTGTCGGCGGAGGAATCCGGACAGTTGATGATTTCCGTGCATTGTTAAGAGAAGGTGCGGATAAGATTTCAATCAATTCTTCTGCAATCAACAGACCGGAGCTAATCCGTGAAGCGGCAGAGAAGTTTGGAAGCCAATGTGTAGTAGTGGCGATTGATGCAAAGAAAAGAGTAGACGGAACAGGGTGGAATATCTATAAGAATGGTGGTCGCCTGGATGTTGGAATCGATGCGGTTGAGTGGGCGAAGAAAGTAGAGTCCCTTGGCGCAGGTGAGATTCTTCTGACAAGTATGGACGGTGACGGAACGAAGGCTGGATATGATCTGGAACTGACACGGGCAATTGCAGATAGTGTATCGATTCCTGTAATCGCGTCCGGTGGAGCCGGAACGTTGGAGCATTTTAAAGAGGCATTGACAGACGGTGGTGCAGATGCAGCATTGGCAGCATCTTTATTCCATTATAAAGAGCTGGAAATCAAAGAAGTAAAAGAGTATTTAAGAAACGAAGGAATTTCTGTCAGACTGTAGAGAATGGTTAAGCAGAAAGAAGAGGAGAGCAGGAACTATGAGTGGTTTGAATGGAGACTGGTATGAGGCATTGAAAGGAGAGTTTTCCAAGCCTTATTATAGGAAATTATTTGAGACGGTAAATGAGGAATACAGGACAAAATTGATCTTTCCACCGGCACAAGATATTTTCAATGCATTTCATCTGACTCCGCTGAAGGATGTGAAGGTTGTGATCCTTGGACAGGATCCTTATCATAATAACGGTCAGGCACATGGATTAAGCTTTTCCGTGCAGAAAGGTGTAGATATTCCACCGTCACTTGTGAATATCTATAAAGAACTCCATGATGATCTCGGCTGCACAATCCCAAATCATGGGTGTCTGACAAAATGGGCCGAGCAGGGTGTGTTAATGTTGAACACTGTGCTGACAGTACGAGCACATCAGGCGAACTCTCACAGAGGAATCGGATGGGAAGAATTCACAGATGCAGCGATTCTGGCACTGAACAGCCAGGACAGACCGATTGTCTTTATTCTGTGGGGAGCTCCTGCACAGAGGAAGAAGAGAATGCTTACGAATCCAAAGCATCTTATTCTGGAAGCACCGCATCCAAGCCCGCTGGCTGCTTACAGAGGTTTCTTTGGAAGCAAGCCATTTAGTCAGACAAATGCATTTCTGGAGAAGAATGGAATCGAGCCGATTGACTGGCAGATTGAGTAAATCATAGTAGCAAAGTATTAAAAATAGACGTCTGCTGGCCAAAGCAAGGACGTCTATTTTTTATGTGTATAATTCAAAATTAAAACAATCAAACTGGCTGTCGTCAGAATAACCATCAATCAAAGAGAAAAATGTCTATATTTATATTGACAGAACTAAAAACCTAGTGTACTATCTAACTATAGCACTAATACAGTAAATGCAAAAAAGATAAATGGAGGAATCACATGGAATATAATTCAGGAAGTCCAATCTATCTTCAGGTGATCAACGAGCTTAAGAAAAAGATGGTAAAGGGCGAGTTGAAACCGGGTGAGAAGATGCCATCGAACAGGGAGCTTGCAGTTTTGTATAAAGTGAATCAGAACACAGCGGCGAGAATCTACCGGGAGATGGAGATGGCAGGATATTGTTACACGAAGCGTGGAATCGGTACATTTGTGTCGGAGGAGGAGTATATGTTTGACAATGTGAAGAAGGAGATGGCAGAAGAGCTGTTGAAGAATTTTGTACACGAGATGCGTGATCTTGGATTTCAGAAAGGCGAGATTATTGAGCAGATTGCCGATTACGAGGAGGAGCAGAAATGATGTTAGAGTACAGAAATATCACAAAGAAATTCGGGAATAAAGAAGCAGTTAAAGAGCTTACTTTGAAGTTGAAAAAGGGCACGATTTATGGTCTTCTCGGAGAAAATGGAAGTGGTAAGACGACACTTATGAAGATGGCAGCGGGACTGACACAGCCAACAGAGGGAGAGATTTTATTTGAGGGACATCCGCTTAGCTATCAGGACAAAGCATCCATCGCATATATGTCAACGGAACCATTTTTCTATAGTTATATGAAGGTAAAAGATGTAGAAGAATATTATGCAGATTTCTTTGAGGATTTTGACAGAGAGCAGTTTAGAAAAACAATTGAACGCCTGGGCTTGAATGAAGAGATGAAAGCGTCTGCAATGTCAAGCGGAATGAATGCGAAACTGAAAGCGGCTGCAACATTGGCGAGAAAAGCAGATCTTCTCTTGTTAGATGAGCCTTTGAACGGTGTGGACTATAAAGCGAGAGAAGAGATCATTGCTTTGATCCTGGAAGAAGCAGATGAGAATCGTACAATGGTGATCTCTACCCATCTGATTGAAGAGGTAGAAAGCTTTATTGAGGATGCGATTTTTATAAAAGATGGACAGCTTGTGGATGTCGTGAATGTTGAGACAGAGAGAATGACAACGGGAAATTCACTTGCAGAGCTTTATCTGCAGAAGATGTAAGGAGGGAGTAACGATGGGAAAATTAATGAAATATGAATGGAAGAAACAGCGGACTTCGAGAATGATTGTTATGGTAGCTTTAGCTGTCTGTGTGCTTGCATTTCTTGGAGGTATGCTGGTTGAAAAGGATGCATTGATGGGAATCAGTGCAACGCTTTTATTAGTCGGATCGTTTTTTGTAGTGTTCTATATGGGAATTGAGAGTATTCTGATTCTGAACAGAGATTTGAAAACAAAGCAAAGCTATATGATCTGGATGACTCCGAAATCCGTATGGGAAATTCTTGGAGCAAAATTTGTTGTAGCAATCGCACAGATGTTTTTCGTGTTTGCACTTTATGCGATTGCCGGACTGCTTTGTTTTGTAGGGACGATCCAGTATGTCGGAGAACTTGGAAATGTATTTGCGATCATAAGAGATAGTTTTATACGAGTGTCAGGCGAAGGGCAGCTGATCGCACAGATTATCTGGAATCTTCTCTGCATCTTTGTCGGATGGACAGAGGTTGTGATGGTTGGTTATCTTGCGGTAATCGTTTCTCGAACTATTTTAAGGGATTCAAAATATGCAGGAGGAATCTCAATCGTAGCTTTCTTTGTGATTACATTTATAATAGAAAAGATTTATAATCTGATTAGCAATGTACTTCCGAATGTAGAAGTAGCAGGAAATTTATTCTTTGGTGTCGGATATCTTGTATACTACATTATAATCTGTGTAGCAGTATTTTTACTTAGTGGATGGATGGCAGATAAGAAGCTTAGTGTATAAGAATAGATAGAAAAACACTCCCTGATTTGTGGCAGAGAGTGTTTTCGCGCATAGTGTTCTTTAAATAAGAATATTCTTCATATCTTTCGGTAATTCCGCTGTGAATTCCATCGGCTCCTTTGTGATCGGATGAATAAAGGAGAGCTTCCAGGAATGTAATGCCTGGCGGTGGATGTATTCCATATCCGGATTATATAGATAATCACCGACAAGTGGGAATCCTAAATATTGCATATGGACACGGATCTGATGGGTACGGCCGGTCTCTAAGATAAGAGAGACAAGGCTGTGCCCGTTTTTTTCTTTTACAACTTTATAATGTGTGACTGCACGCTCTCCATGCTTGAAGTCTACTTTTCGCTCAATCATGGAACTGCCGGTGCGGGCGAGTGGTGCATCAATCGTGCCGGATGGAGGTGTTACACTGCCACGGACGATCGCGAGATATTCACGCTTGATCTCGTGTCGTGCGCCCATGGAAGATAGGATGCTGGAACTGATCAGGTGCTTGGCAATGACAGTCAGTCCTGAAGTGTCACGGTCCAGGCGGTTCGTGCAGCGGAAGATAAAAGGCTTTCCCTGCTCTGTATAATACCACATTAGTCCATTTGCCAGAGAATTCTCATAATTATTCAGTGATGGATGGATCGGCATTCCGGCAGGTTTGTTGACAACAAGGATATCTTCGTCTTCATATATAATGCTAAGCGGCAGTTCGACAGGAGGAATATTCGGTGAACTTTCATTTTCCTGAATATGTACTGTGAGAATATCTCCAGTAGCAAGTAGTGAACGCATATATTCCCAGACTCCGTTTTTTAAAATGCTTTCCGGCATCTTTTTTAACTGAGTGATGTTCTGGTAGGAGTAGCCCTGGTGACGCAGGAACTGCTCGATACGCAGGCCGTCCGCTTCTTCTGTTATCTGATAGTTGATCGTACGATCCATCTTTTTCTATCCTGTCGTGTCTGATAGCATAAAAACAGACACATCCTTTCCGATTTGACTCTTTATGAACTCTTGTATCATACACAAAATTTTCAAAAATTACAATAATCTTGAAATAGTGTTATGTTTCTTGGAATTTTATTATATCTTATTTTGGCACTTTTTATTATAATAACACTATCAAGAAAAACAAAGACAAGTAGTAATAAAAGGAGGATTCTATTATGAAGAAGAAAAAGATTCTTGCACTTGTACTTGCAGCTTCAATGGCAGGCGGAATGCTTGCAGGATGTGGAAGCACATCAGGCGGAGATGAAACAGCGAAAGGAGATAAGTCATCCGGAAAAGTTTATTATCTGAACTTCAAACCAGAGCAGGCTGATCAGTGGGTAGAACTTGCTAAAGAGTACACAGATGAAACTGGCGTTAAGGTTGATGTGCAGACAGCTGCATCAGGAACATACGAGTCACAGCTGAAATCAGAGATGGCAAAAGACGAGGCCCCAACATTGTTCCAGGTAAACGGACCGGTTGGACTTGCTACATGGAAGGATTATTGCTATGACCTTTCAAAAAGTGACGTTTACAAAGACGTTGAGTCTGATGACTATGTATTAAAAGATGGTGATGCAGTAGACGGAATCGCTTATGTTATTGAGACTTATGGTCTGATCTACAACAAAGCACTTCTGAACAAATACTTCGAACTGCCGGATGCAAGCATCAAATCCATCGATGAGCTGAATAGCTTCCAGGCACTTAAGACAGCAGCAGAAGAGATTCAGGCACATAAAGATGATCTTGGAGTAGAAGGAGCTTTCACTTCAGCAGGAATGGATTCTTCTTCTGA
This sequence comes from Mediterraneibacter sp. 210702-DFI.3.120, assembly GCF_020561005.1. Lineage (NCBI taxonomy): Bacteria > Bacillati > Bacillota > Clostridia > Lachnospirales > Lachnospiraceae > Mediterraneibacter > Mediterraneibacter sp. 210702-DFI.3.120. The sequence goes on from NZ_JAJCNG010000029.1 coordinate 32,871, forward strand.
CTGGAGATTCAAGACTCACCTTGCAAACCTGCCAATTTACTATGAGTACAAGGCAGACGGAATTGATAGTACAGATGCTATCAAGGGAACATACCTTGACAACTACAAACAGATCTGGGATCTGTATCTGAACAACTCTACATGTGAGCCATCTATGATCTCTTCTAAGACAGGAGATGACGCAGCAAGCGAATTCTCACTTGGTGAAGCAGTATTCTATCAGAATGGTACATGGGCTTACAATGATATCAAAGATAACGAAGTAGCAGAAGAAGATATGGGAATGCTTCCAATCTACATCGGAGTTGATGGAGAAGAGAACCAGGGACTTTGTACAGGATCAGAGAACTACTGGTGTGTAAATAAAAACGCTTCTGAAGAAGATATTCAGGCAACACTTGATTTCATGAAATGGGTAGTTGAGAGTGACGAAGGCCGTGACATGCTGGCAAATCAGATGGGATTCGTAACACCGTTTACAACATTCGCAGATTACCTTCCGGACAACCCGCTTGTAAAAGCAAATGCCGAGTACACAGAGGCTGGAAAGACACCAGTAAGCTGGAACTTTACAACAATGCCATCTGAGAACTGGAAGAACAATCTTGGTGGTGCTCTTCTGAACTATGCACAGGGCACAGGCACATGGGATAGTGTACAGACAGCATTCGTTGATGGATGGGCTGAAGAATACGCAGCAGCAAATGAATAAAAAAGGCTTTTCACAGGACCGACAGATAAAAAGGCTGTGAAATAGAGAAATAGTATGCAGCCTGCCAACGAGAATACCGGGGGCAGGCTGAAAGTGTGTTATTAGAAGTGTAAAAAGAGACAGACCTTTTTACAGAAAGAGAGACAGGAGGAGAAGAACATGCAAAAAGCTATAAAAAGATATTTTCCGGTATTTGTATTGCCGACGCTGATTGCATTCACGATAGGTTTCCTTGCACCATTCGTGTTAGGTGTATACCTTTCGTTCTGCAAGTTTACAACGGTAACAGATGCCAGATTTATTAGACTTGGCAACTATGCAAAGATACTGGGAGATGGGGATTTCCTTCACTCTCTCTGGTTTACTGCATTATTTACGATCGTAACAGTATTACTGATCAACATTTTCGCTTTTGCGGTAGCAATGCTTTTGACAAAGAAGATTAAGGGAACTAATATTTTCCGTACCGTATTCTTTATGCCAAATCTGATCGGTGGTATCGTACTTGGATATGTATGGCAGCTGTTATTAAACGGTATTCTGGCACATTTCCAGAAAACACTTACATATTCTTCAAAATATGGTTTCTGGGGATTAGTTATCCTGATGCTCTGGCAGCAGATTGGATACATGATGATCATCTACATCTCAGGTATTCAGAATATTCCTGGAGAGCTGATCGAGGCAGCGGAGATCGACGGAGCAAATAAAGTACAGCTTTTAAGATATGTTACAATTCCGATGGTTATGCCATCCATCACAATCTGTACTTTCCTGACACTTACAAACGGATTCAAACTTTTCGACCAGAACCTTGCATTGACAAACGGTGGACCGGACAAGATGTCAGAAATGCTTGCCCTGAACATTTATAATACATTCTATGGAAGAACCGGTTGGGAAGGTGTAGGACAGGCAAAAGCAGTTATCTTCTTCATTATTGTAGGAGTGATCGCATTAATTCAGAATAAAATGACAACATCAAAGGAGGTGCAGCAGTAATGAATAAAAAAGTAAAACATGGCACATTATTAACCGTTATTTTTACAGTACTCAGTCTGTTGTATCTGTATCCGATCGTACTGGTATTTATCAACTCCTTTAAGAAAAAAGCCTATATCAGTAAAGCCCCGTTCGAGATACCGACCGGAAAGATGTATGTCGGATTAGAGAACTATATCCGTGGTATTAAACAGACAGGATTGATTCAGGCATTTGGATGGAGTTTGTTTATCACAATCTTATCTGTAGCAGTGATCATCTTATGCTGCTCCATGTGTGCATGGTATATCTGTCGTGTGAAGACAAAGTTCACAAAAGTCTTATATATGCTTTGTCTGTTTGCAATGATCGTACCATTCCAGATGGAAATGTTTACATTATCTAAGATTGCAAATATGCTTCATATGGGAAATCCATGGGGACTGATTGTGATCTATCTTGGATTTGGTGCAGGACTTTCCGTCTTTATGTTCACCGGATTCATGAAATCCATTCCACTGGAGATTGAAGAAGCTGCGATGATCGATGGATGTACACCAATCCAGACATTCTTCAAAGTTGTACTTCCGATTGCAAAGCCGACTTGTGTAACTGTTACAATTCTTCAGGCAATGTGGATCTGGAACGACTATCTGCTTCCATCACTTGTATTGGATCAGAGAAAATATAAGACAGTGCCGATGGCAGTCCAGTATCTGAAAGGTGGATATGGTTCCGTAGATATGGGAGCAATGATGGGAACTTTGGTTCTTGCAATTGTGCCGATCATCATCTTCTATCTGTTCTGCCAGAGATATATTATCGAAGGTGTTGTAGCAGGAGCAGTTAAAGGCTAGTTACTGTTCACTCCCGTGTCAATCACTCCGCTGATTGACACGGAGGATGCGT